>JAGROF010000164.1 GCA_020440405.1 Chlamydiia bacterium | reverse complement strand
TAGATGAGGTCAAAGGTTTTCCCTTTGAGTTTTTTGAGAAGGGTCAAAACATCGCCGGCATGGAGCGTGGCAAGGGGGGAGAGGTCAAGATCCATGAGGTTTTCACGAAGAGCTTTAAGAGCAGAAGGATTTTTTTCGATGAATGTGGCCTCTGCGGCGCCGCGACTGAGAGCTTCAATTCCCATGGCGCCACTTCCGGCGAAAAGGTCGAGGAAGTGGGCATCTTTGATTGCGTGTTGGCAAATATTGAATACCGATTGACGGAGTTTTTCAGAAGTGGGACGGGTTGCGACGCCTTTAGGGGTTTTTAGAGAGTGGTTTTTTAAAAAGCCGCCTGTCAGTCTCATCGTGTGGCTGTAGGAATTGCGTGAGGGTTTAAGAGGCGCTCTGCTTCTGTTAAGAAGAATGGATCATCTTTGCTCAAATAGTAGTCATAACAGACGTAGGCCTGTTGCAAGGCAAAGCCTCGTTTAATCTTATTCGAAGCCTTTTCGGCATGTTTAAAGGTGATATGTTGCTTGATGTTGATCCACTGGTCTCCGCACTGTCCTTGGAGGATGAGGTCAAAGTCTTTAAGCTCATCAATCGTTCCATAAATGGTATAGGGGCGGTCAGAATACAGAGAGGGAAGGGTTTTTTGGTTGGGATAGAACTCAATCCCTGTTTTAAGGTTGGGATTCACCGTATGGACACGGAGATTATTTGCAATAAGGTGTTCAATATGCTTCACCATGACGGCAAGTTGTCGGGAAAAGGCGGTGTGCGTTTTAGAGTACATCAACTCGCCATTATTAAATGTACTTAAGAGATCAAGCATCGAAAGGTTGTTTCCATTGCTGGCCGTTGCTGTGTAAATCGAAAAGCGTCCTTTGCTAGCCTGAGCAAGCTCTTGAAAATCCTCTTTGTGATTTTTAAGCGTTTTAAAATGTTGCCCGTCAGTAATCATGATGATGACGTTGTCTTTTTCGGGATCGAGGTATTGGGTCACTTTTTCGAGTAAATCAAAGGGGTCATAGTTGATAAAAAATCCGCGGTAGGTTTTCTCATCTAAGAAGCGTTTGGCGGCTTGACGGCTGCGAGAATTCCAAGCGATGGGCGTTTGACTCATCGGAGTCAATTCTGCATCTGCAATGAGGATATTAAAAGAGTCTCCCTCTTTCATATATGCTAGAGAGCGGTCGACACCCTCTTTGAAAACGCCAAAACGATGCTTTTTGATGCTGCTCGATCCATCAATGACATAAATAATATTCTGATAAGGAGAGGAGAAGTGGAGGGAAGGTTTAGGTTTCATTTTCAATGCAAAGAGGTATCCCTTTCCATCTTCCCGTTTTGAATAATGAACTTCTGTTTCAAACTCTTCTGCATAGGTTGCCGTTTCTAAATACGAAGGAGGGGGGATTTCTGTGAGAAAAGATCCTGTAAATCGGGTTGACTGATTCACTGCTCGAAAGTCTTCTTGAGAGACACCTGTTTTAAGATCAGGGTTGGCAAGAGCGAGCATTCCCGATGAAGCTGTATTTTCTTGGTTATAATCTTCCAAAATTTCTTTTGATTGAGAGTGAATCATCCCGATATCTGGCTCTTCAATCTCTTTATCTCTTCCTGCCAGAGGAGTTTCAGAAGAAATACGTGAGGGAGCTTGCTCTTTTTCGATTAGTCCTCGCGTATTGGGGAATTGCTTCTCTCGTTTGGCAAGATCAATCATCACATGGGCTGTTGGTACATGATCTAAGGCTTGTTTGGGAATAAGCACTTGTTTAAGTGGGGAGATTTCTTTTGTGCTAAGGTAGGGAAGGGGAAGTTCTTTGACGCCTTCTTCTTGGGTTGTTGGCATCTTGATGTGTTCGATACTTTTTTCCACCATCGAAGGGGTGTGATCCTTCATGGCTAGGTGAGGAACTTCTATCGGATAGGAGGGAAGGAGAGGTTCTTGGGGCGTTTCTGTAGGAATACGGGATGGGATCGATTGTTTTTCTGTCAATTCACGCCGCTTTGGAGCCCTTGCAGCATCCGTTTGTAATAACAGAGGGCTTTCATCCCTGCTAAGGTGGGGAAGAGAAAGTGTGCTGAGCCGGTCCGTCTTTGCTTTCAGTGGCTCAAAGGGTTTATTGGGAATAGAGGAGGGACGAGGAAAGCTTGAAAAAGAAAAAGCCTGGGTCTCTTTTTCAAACTCTACAGGCTTAGATTTCTGATGCTGCAGCGTAAGATGAGGCATTGAGGAAGAAAGCTCAGGAACAATTTCTGCTTCTTCAGAAGGTGAAGCCGTTGCGTTAGGAGCAAGGGTATCTTTGATTTCTAAATGGGCAAATAGTGGGTTTTCCGTGTGAAAAGAGGGGCGGGGACGGATGTTTTTTTCTCGCACTTTTGGAATGGGAGCTGTTTCGAGGTCGAGGGAACTTCCTTCTTTCTGAGGCGGTTTTTGAAAAGAAGGTGTTTCGTTTTGTAACTGGAGTGCAATTGACTGATCGATTTCAAACGAAGGAGGTTTCGGAAGTCGAGCGATTTGAGAGTCGAGCTCAAACGGTTGAGAAGCAATCGAAGGAAGGGTCATTTCCGAAGAAGGAGAAAAGGGGTTTGCTTTCTCTTCTTGCTGGTAAAGCTTGGAGAGATAGGTGTGTGCTTCGATTTTAAGAAGAGTTTTTTTCGGCTGAGTTTTCCCTTCTGGGAAGGTCATATCCCCGGGAATGAGGGGAAGGACATCGTCTCCCGCCCCTTTTGGAAAGTCAAAAGGAGTTGAGGGAACAGCTTCTACAGGGGCTTTAAAGGCTAAACTCTCTGAGTTAAAGGGAGGAGCGCATGAACTTTCTAGTTGAGGGGAAAGAGAGCGAGGTGAGAGGGTTTCATAAGCATCATTCGAGAAATAAGGGTGCGTCAGTTGAAGATGACTGGCAATAAACTTCTGAGCCTTTTTCGGAGGAACGATTCCATCCTCTGCAACAAATAGATCAAAGGCGGGTGCTGTTGTAAAGCAGAAAAATTCGTGCTCAGATGAAAGGAGGAAAGTGGGACCCGAGGGGATAGAATAACGAATCGGAGCGGACTCCATACCCTCTTTATTGGGGAAGTAAGCAAGTGTTTGCTGAGACTTGTCCACTTGCTGCGGTTCGAGATAAGGGTTAGGCTCAAATGTTTGCTGAGGGCTTGAAAGGTGGGGCTTCGCATGGGAAAAGGAACGTCTTTGAGCTTGAGAAAGGGTCACATCTTTTTGCTTAAACTCTATAATGGAAATAGGAGCCTCAATCTCCACTAGGGGAAGCTCAATCTCCAGGGTGTTTTGTTGGGGAGGCACTTGATGAGTTGGGGTCCATTGCTGAGCCGATGTTTCTCTACACAGTGCGTTCACATCCGCCCACTGGACAGAGTGGAATGCACCATCTGCTAAGGAAGAGGAAGGCTCTAAGTGCGCTTTTTCAGGAAAGTACGAGAAGGAAAGGGAGGGTTTTTCGAACGTATCCTCTATGCTAAAAGAATAAACATGGAGCGTTGAGGAATCATTGGTAAAATGGGAGGCACTTTCGACTGCGAAATGTGGGCGCTTTTGCGTTTCAAGGGTGGGAAGAATCGCCTTGGTTTCAATCTGTTTCTTCTCTTCATGAGCACGAGGATATAAGAGAGGTTGGGGATGGTTGAAGTTAAGGGTGGAAAGGGTTGAAGACTTCTTGTGAGGAAATCTTCGGTGGATGAGAGAAGAGTCTTCATCTTTATGCTCAAATGCATAAGGAGGGGAGGGGGGATAATAATGAGAAGGTGTTTTTGAGGGAATGTCTTCAGATAAAAGCGTTTGTTTTTCCCAGTGGTTTTCAATATAGGGGTTTCTCGGCTCAGAAGGAGGGGTTTCTGCTGCGATGAATGGGGAGGGTGCAAGCTCTTCAGTAGACTCTGTTGAAATTCCCCGATTGAAATTAATCGATTTTTTATCAAGGAAGGGAGA
>JAGROF010000163.1 GCA_020440405.1 Chlamydiia bacterium | reverse complement strand
CCCCAATTGTGCTCTGTGGATTAAAAGATGCACACCTTCAAAGAGTTGGAAAATCCAGCGCATTGTCGGCATTCGTGTCGGCTTACCCAATTGATTTGGGACAGAGGCCCGAGTCTGTGCCAATCGATTTCGCAAATAGCGCTGCGCAATAGTATAGACGAGTAGACATAAACACATCACCACTGCAAGGGCAATGATGCGCTTTTGGCTTTTCAAAAAAACCGAACTTGTCATGAATGCAGGCTCTTTTAGAAATCGAAACCCTCTTTCTACAGACTGCTGCCCCTTGTAGTTTTGTAAAAGTTCTTGGGTTTTCAACCGACTCTCGTCCAGTTCATTCGTTGCAATGATAAATCGTCCCTTTGTCCTTAGAACAATGTCGACTTTGGCAGAATCTTCTTTCAAAATCCCTGTGATTCGGTAACGATANGCCGCAGGAGCATCTGCCTTAGGTCTGCCTCTCCCCTGTTTAACCCTTGTACTCGTTATGGTAGTTTCTTCGAGCATGTGATACTTCAGTTTCTTCTCCCATCGTGATAAAGCTGTTTTAGCATCCTTTTCGCAATCAAAATCGGTATGTGACCATTGCTTCAGTTCCCTTACTGCTCGATCCTTTTCTTTTTGTATCCATTTTTTTAAGGTTTTTGCTTCACGTAAATAGGCCTGCTCAGAGCGCACAAGAAGCCATCGTTGCTTTACGTTTGCATATTCGCTTCTATATTCTTTGCCGGTATATCCCGGCTCCAATTCCTCCAGAACATTGGCTTCTTGAATGATTCCTTTAGCTTCCACTAGGTTCTCGGGCACGCGTGTCATCCACTTCATTGAGGAAGAAATAGATGTCAGAGTTTCTCGTGTATATAGCGCGCTATCAGCAATAAAATAGGTGTTTTCTCCTTCTTGAATTTGCTTGTTGATCTCTTTGAGTCTCTCTCGAAATAGCTTCTTGTCAGATGTATTCCCTGCCACTGTTTTTGCCAATAGAGGCACATCTCCATCTTGGCTCGACATAAGATAGATCATAAACTGCTTCAAATCAGGCCGATGATCTTTTGAATATCCAAATGTAATCAGTTGAAATCCTTCTTCATCTTCATACTCTCCATGCACTTGCATACTCGTAGAGTCCAGATGACGAAATTTCTTTGATATCCCAAAGCGAAGTGCTGCTTGAGAGGCAACAGATGCAAATAAAGGATCGCATCCAAATGCAAACATTCGATCTAACGTTCGCCTTAATCGATCATCATTGATGGCATCTTCGCAATCTTTCCTTAAGAATCGATGGACAGGGCGAGAGGAAAAAAATTGAGCTTCTAAATACAACGGTCTTGAGGTGAATCCAAGCCCATTAATGACCATCAGTTTGATGCATTCCCCATGAGAAATCTTCATTTGCGAGTCAGGGGGAATGAGCTTGTCAATGACTTCTACAATGCCGATTTCATCGCAAATTTGGGATACAATTCCAAGATGATCTAAATTTTTGCTGCTGTATTTTTCCTTCATAATATCCTCCGCAAACTTCGTAAAAAAGAGTTGAGTTTAAACGGAAGATAGGAAAAAATCTTTAGGAAATAATCTCACTTTTGGGTTCCCAAAAAAAATCCTCAAAACTTGGCCCTACCTTGCGGAGCAAGGTGCGGAATGTGGGTAATACGTTTAAGTTTACGAATTTCTTGAAGTAAAGCTTTCTATGAGAAGGACGCGTTTTGCGGATGAACCATTTTTTTTAATAGAAGGACATTAGCTTGTTGAACCAAATAAAAATCACAAGGTGTTTTTTTCTAATTTTTGTACTCATGATTGGTTCAAGCTTAGAAACAGATATTTTTTTACCCCTTTTCCCGTCACTCGCCGATAAGTTTTCAGTTCCTATTTCTCATGCTCAAAGGGTGATTTCCG
>JAGROF010000162.1 GCA_020440405.1 Chlamydiia bacterium | reverse complement strand
CTGGCCAACCAACAAGAGGTTTTGTTTCATATGAGTGAGGAGCAGCAATTTAGTCTATGTGCCCTCATTCTCAACAAATACCAATGGGACTTTCTTCTCTCTAGCCAGGAGGTGTCTCAAGTGACACTTGGTCTCCTTGACTGGGCATTTGAAGAGTGCCCTTCAGCGATTCAAAAGGAGCTTTCCTTTCTAGAAAAAATTATGGTGGGGATCGACAAGAAAGTAAAGGACGATCCTGATGCCTTTCCCACTTTTAATGAAAAGATTGAGGAGGATTTCTCTTTAAAACAGATGACAGTCGATTTTGCAAAGGAGTTGAACCGGGAATGGCCCTCTCTCTATCTCTATGACCACGATAAGCTTCTTTTTCACTCCGATAAAACCGATTCCTTTTCAATGGAAAAACTTCTTGAGACTTACCATGAAATGCAAAAGATGTGCGCTATAGAAGATCCGCTATTTTCCCTTCTGCAGCAAGCGTGTTCTCAGATAGGGAAACAAGCTTTCCACTCAGCCATTGAAGAAGGGGTTTTAAGTCTCCTTGGAGAAAAATCTCACTATTTTCTTCCGATCCTTTCCAACACAGACATTACTGTGATTAAAGACGATGAAAATCATGTGAAGCTCCGTTATACCTTTGAGCAACTGATTACCAAAAAAGGGGAGGTGCAGCACCCCTTTGAACAAGAGAAGTATATGATCATCACACAGCCTCTTCTTCGAGAAGAGGGAACGTGGACGTCTCCAGAACCCCAGATGAAAATCGCAACCAAGAAGAGGTCTCCTTGAGAAAAGTCATTCGCAGTGTGACACCTCCTTTAGTCAGCCTAGTCATTGTCATGCTTGGGAATGGATTCTTTACAACGTTTACAAGTTTGCGCCTTTCCGTTGCTGATTACCCGAATTGGATGATTGGACTGATTAACGCTTTTTACTATGCCGGGATCATGTTGGGATCCGTTTATGTAGAGCGCTTGATTGAGCGGATTGGCCATATCCGAACTTTTGCCATTGTCGCTTCTGTCAACTCTGTCATGATTGTTTTCCAAGGTGCTGTCATGGGAGTGGTGAGTTGGTCGGTTTTCCGTTTTTTAATGGGTTTTTGTGTGTCAGGTTTTTTTATTGTCATTGAAAGCTGGCTCCTCCTCTCAACAGGAGTAAAAAAGAGGGGAAGGCTTCTTTCCCTCTACATGCTAACTCTCTATATGGCCCAAGGGTTCGGACAGTTTATCTTGAACCTTTCCCCTGTTGAAAGTCTGTTTCCTTATGTGATTACGGTGATTCTAAGCTCTCTTTCTGTCATCCCTGTATGCATGATGAAAAGTAGTGGCCCCCTTCTTTTGGAATCCTCAATTACAAACGTCTTTCAGATCCTTCGCAAAGCCCCACTGGGTCCGATCGGCTGTTTTGTTGCAGGAATGATTTTGAGCTCCTTTTATGCTTTGGCGCCCATTTTTGGGCGAGAGATTCATCTGTCGGTTTTACAGATTTCTCAAATCATGGGTTTTACGATTTTGGGAGGGTTAGTTCTGCAATGGCCAATTGGACACCTTTCCGATATTTTTAATCGGCGGAAGGTGATTATTGGGGTGTGCTTAGCTTTAATGGCGCTGACCTATGCCCTCTACCATAGTCAGCATTTTCACTATTACTTGCTTTTGGGACTGATGATCCTTTTTGGGGGAATTTCCTTTACCCTTTATCCTCTTTCTATTACCTATACCTGTGACCATTTTTCTGATAAGAAGATTGTTGGCATCACTTGCGCCCTTCTTGTCATTTATGGAGTAGGGTGTATCGTGGGTCCATTGGTATCCCCGTTCTTCATGTCCTATTTTGGCCCGAGTGGCCTCTTCCTCTATATGAGCGTTTTATGTGCAGCATTTGCCTTAGTTTGTTTCTGGAGGGTCTTTCACGCTAAGTCCCGCAAGGATGAAGAGCAGAGCGACTACCTTCCTCTTCCCCGAGCCACCTCCCTAGCTTTCTATATCGATCCTCGGAGCGATCTAGAGGATGAGGATGACCTCGACGATGATGACGAGGATCTTTATCCCTTTAGTCAAGAATACGAAGACGATGAAGATTAGGTTCTTAGGTTTCTCTTTACTCTATAGGGATCTTTTGATATCATTCTCCGGAAAATCAAGTATTATTTGGGAAAATGGCATCAGATCAAAAAATTCATTTACCCTCAGTTGGAGTGAACTTTGCTTTGGCTTTTTGCTATATGCGCATGAAGGGCAAAAAGTATGCTCCAGCTGTGGGAGGACTTCTTCTCTCTGCTATTGTGCAGGGATGTCGCCCTGCTGTTCCTATTAAAAAACGTGACTTTTCCAATGATATCAAAGTCCTTCAGTCTTTTCTTCTCATTGGTTTAGGATATACGTTTGTAAGTACCTCGCTCAAAACAAAGCTAGTCTATACGATCTTATTTGGAGCGTTTCAAACTTGTGTTAAAGACTATTTTATTCAGCGTCAAAAAATAAGGAGAAACCCATGACAGAATATCAAGCCATTAGCGCCAGGCGCGCGTGCTTTCAAGCTGCGACACTGCTATGTGCCTATGCCGCCGCGCGGTATCAAAAACTCACACTTCCCCGCAACCCAGCCCTTGCCTTTGTGGCAGCAGGGATTTTGCAAGGAGTTTCTACCAGAGTGCACACCCCTTTGGGTGAGCGCTCAAACTGGAGCTGGCTCCTAGATGGGGTTTCTCTAGGACTGATTGCATGGGGAACGAGCAAGCTCGAGCTTGCCCAGCGCGTCAAATATTTGACAGGAGGAGCAATAGTGGGAACCCAGCTTTTAATCTCCAACGCGCGTCCGCACACTTTCTTTGGGCAGGCTGCAGCAATTGATGTGAAAGAAGCAGGAGCAGAAGATAAGGTCAACACCCTTTATAATAAGCTTGATGCAGTACAAGACCGACTCACACCCCAAGACCGCATCCGCGCATGCGTCGCACTTTTTCCTAAAGCGCGCCCTTTTTCTTATGGTGATTTTAAGAGCTCTACAGCAAGCAAACTTCAAGACATACATAGGAAAGCAATAGACAGCTTATCTGGATGGGAAAGAGCCGCCGCTCAAATACAGTATCACGAATTGTCGAATGAGCACGGCGTCTATTACAATAAAATTGATTTTTCTACTGCTATTTCTAATAAAGATTTGAGTGCATCACAGGAGACCAAGAGGCAAGAGTGGCTTGACACAACAGGGCTTTGGATCGCGCATCGCTGGTCGATTTGGACACTGAAAAGCGAAGGCTTAGAAGGAAAACTGAATGAGTTAAAAGGATTAATGCAAGCTCCTAATTGCCGTTTGACCTTTGATCAAAAGATAGATCTTTTGAGCGAGTATATTAAAGAGGCAAAAAACCTGGAAGGAGGAGTAAAACGAGGCAATTTCACGGAACAAGCTTGCCTCTTTAAAAAAGCATTAATCGATGGTTTAGCAGGATTTGAAAGGTGCAAAGCTTATATGAAGCATGCTGAGTTCTTTTCTGATAACGGTATCAAATGGCCCTACCTATTTAAAACCATTTTTCCTGAAATCGAAAGGGCCCTTAGCCCAAGTGAGCAAGGACAGTTCCAGCAGTGGATGGAGGAAACAGGAAACGCTATTAAAGCAGAGTGGGAGAAATAAAATAACAACGTATCAAGCGATTAGCGTCAAGCGTGTGTGCTTTCAGGCTGCGACACTGCTATGCGCCTATGCCGCTGCACGGTATCGTAAACTCACGATTCCCTGCAACTCCGCCCTTGCCTTTGTGGCAGCAGGGATCTTGCAAGGGTTTTCTCACAGGGTGCGGACGCCTCTAGGGGAGCGTTCTAAAAGGAGCTATTTAAATGATTGCCTCTCAATAGGGTTTATTGCCTATGGAGTCAGTCAGCTGGTGACCTCTTGTCGCGCTAAGTATGGGGGAGGAGTGGCCCTAGGAGGGACGCAACTGCTGATTTCAAATGCCTATTTTGATACTTTTTTTCGTCGCGTTTCAGCAATTGATAGCGAAACACCGGAAAGGCGGGAAGAGGAAAAAGTTATAGCTCTTGAGCTATATGCAGAATTAAGTCATTGCAGGGACCAGCTCTCTCCTTATGAAAAGATCCGCGCCTATAGAGCACTTACAGAAAAACTTATTGCCCTTTCTGATCGCGCCCAATATCGAGGGTCAGAAGCTTCTTATCTTTTACAGATATATAAAGAAACACTTGGTCTGCTTGAAGGTTGGGAAAAAGCAAAAGCCCAGATGAGCTACTACGAATGGATGAATCAGCATCGGTTGTGCCAACCCTATGTCGATTTTAAACAGCTCATTCATGAGGATGGTTTAAGTCCAGAAGCATTGAATCAGCGGGATCAGTGGCTTCGAACAACGGGAGCATGGATCACTTACCGGTGGCGGATTTGGACAATGGGTGATATTAGTTTTAACATTAACTATCAAACTTTATTGCGTTGTGTTCCGAGGAACAATGACCTAACATTCAGTCAAAAAATAGATCTTTGCGATGAATATGTTTTGATGACACTTAAGTATCAACAGGGGAACTACCAACGTCCTTTTTGTGAGAAGGCTTTGGCCGTAAGAAAGACATTGATGGACACCTTAGAAGGGGTTGAAAAATGCAAAGCTTACATCGAGTATGTGGAATTTCTACATGACAATGACCTTAAAGATTTAACAGTCTTTAATTCTGTTTTCCCCAATCTTATTCAAGAGCTCAATGAGGAAGAAGAGGTTTTCTTGAATGAGTGGCTAGAGGAAGAGGGGAATACGATTCGAGCCGAGTGGCAGGACCTTCTATGACAGAATATCAGGCGGTTAGTTTTAAGCGTGTAGGGGCGCAGCTAGCAGGGCTTTCCCTTGTGTACATGGCGCTGCGGTATCAAAAAGTAGAAGGGATGCGTAATGCAACAACACTGTTTGCGTTATCGGCATTAGGACAGGGGCTCACACCCAGAATGGGGACCCCTTTAGGATACCCGACGCATTGGAATGTCGTCCTTGATTTGACGTCGATGGGCCTTGTAGCGTTTGGGATGCGCTTTTTAAAGATCTCTCCTGAGGTGAAGTGGAAGATGGGGATTCCTCTATTGGGTGCTCAGCTTTTTGTTTCTCATTACCGCCCGTTTTCGATTGCAAGTGACATTGAGCAGCTCAATACGGAGGAGGGATGCCAAAGGATTTACGCCAAGCTTCAAGTGGCTGAGCTGTCCCTAAAGGATGGAGCACAACTCCTGCTTGCGCTTTATGGAAAGGCAACGGATTACAAAAGATTAGAAGACCAAATTCCCAAGGATTACCTGCAGTTTGCAGATCACTTAGAGGGATGGGCAAAAACAAAGGCTTATATCGATCTCGTCGAGTTCCAAAATGCCCATGAGTGCTTTTCAGAATGGGATGAAACTTTTCAGGATAAGATTCCTGGAGAGGGGCTTTCTGCAGAAGAACTCAAAAACAGACGCCATTGGCTGCAGACCCGAGGCGCTTGGATTGAAATGCGCTGGAAGATCTGGAGAGAACTGGCTGTTTTTGATGAGATGACCCGCTTCCTCGAGAGCCCAGACTGCACCCTTAACTTGATGCAGAAACTGGATTTATGCGAGGAGTATTGGCATGTTGTTGAAGATGGAGATCCGATTTTGCGCTTTGAAGAAAGACTGATTGAAGGGCTCGAAGGGTTTGAAAAGTGCAAGGCCTATACAGCCTATGTCGAATTTCTTGGAAAGCATGTAGAGGATGAAGAGGCTTTTAAACCGATTCTGCAGAACATTTTTACGGCCATTTTTCCTGGGCTTGCCGCAGCATTAAGAGGAGCAGAAAAAGCCTCCTTTGATGCCTGGATGGAAAGTACGGGATCTAAAACTCAAAACAGCCTTTGATGCCGCCATAGGCGGCAGAGTCAAAGTGGAAGTAGACGGGCTTTGCCCCGTGACGATTGCGGATGAGTAGCCAGCCGCCAAAGTTGGCGCCGCCGAAGACCCCTGCAGAAAAGTGGCGGGTGTTGAAGTAGATGCCTAGGTCGAGGCCGTTGGCGTGGACGGAGATCATCGATTCAGGTTGGGTGGCTCGTTTACCAACACGGTGGAAAGAGCGGTACCAGCCGCCAAAGCTGCGGTAAGAAAGGGCTGTCGACCAGTATTTTGCAAAGGAGTAGTGGAGAGAGAAGTCGAGGGGGAAGACAGCATTGATCTTCCACTGGCGATGAAAGTACCAATCCACCCCCAGGATGGGAAAGAGATAGGTGCTTTTAACTCCCGTTTGCCCAACGACACCGATGTGAATTCCCAAGGGCTTGCTGTAGGCGAGACGTCCCCAAATCATCCCTGTATAAAAGGCATTAGTTCCCATATTAAAGTGGTCGAGGTTGGCATGGACGCCGAGATTGACGACCCACCGCCACTGTTTGATGGCTGTGGTAATGTAACCAACGGAAAAAATCGCGTCGTTAAAGCTCTTTTGGCTAAAGGCGGGGTTTTCATCCCAGTTGACACGCATGTATCCATAGCCAAATTCAAAAGAAAGCGCATGATCCTCAGCAGGGTAGGCATTAATAAAAATCGCGCCGGCTCCTTCTGTATAGTGAAGATCGGAGCCTCGAAAGCCCCGCTTATCAATGTCGGCGCCTGCTACAGGAGCAAAGTAGCCATCGATATACACACGATCCCGCTTATGGATAAAGCAATAATCGGTTGCAAGTGAGTAATCTAGGCTAAATACAAAAATAGGAAGTAGTAGAAATAGTAAGGCTTTTTTCATCTTCCCTCCTTACTTATTTTTTCTCCTATTTGGGAAATAAATTCAATGATTCTCCCCCGAGCATGCGTAAAAGTTCTCGCTCTTTTTCGGAGGTTTGAAGAGGGGAGATTTCAGTGAGGGTCCGTCCATCGACTTCATGTTTAGAGATTTGAAGGTGATGGTCGGCGTGACGGGCAACTTGGGGGAAGTGGGTAATCGCCAACACTTGAGCGCTTTGGGCGAGGGCTTTGAGTTTTTTTCCTAATAGGGAGGCGGTTTCTCCGCCAACATTAGCATCAATTTCATCGAAAATCAGTGTGGGAAGGCCTCCTTTCCCTGCATAGAGAAGCTTAAGGGCAAAGAGGAAGCGGGCGATTTCTCCTCCACTGGAGTGTGTGGCAAGGGAGGAGGGGGCTTCTCCAGGGTTTGCTGCTAAGAAAAAGGTCACGCGATCTTTTCCTGTAGGGCCCAGCTCTTGGGGAGTGACTTCGATGATGACACGGGCTTGCGAAAAATTGAGGGCGCGGAGCTCTTCGGTCAGGGCTTTTTCAAGTTCTTGAGCTTCTTTGAGACGCTTTTCTGTGAGCGTTTGGGCAAGAGTTTGCGTGGTATCTTTAAGGGTTTGCCACTGTTTTTCAAGAGAGGCGGTCCGTTCGTCTAGATGCTCTAAGGTATCGACCTGTTTCCTAAGATTCTCAAGATGGGGAAGGATGGCTTCAACGTGGTATTTCCGTTTGAGGTGATTGAGCCTGGAGAGGCGTTCTTCAAGTTCCTTGAGTTTGTCTGGAGAATGGTCAAGAGACTCGAGGTTTTTGGAGAGCATAAAAGAGGCCTCTTGAAGGTGCATGATCGCGCTTTGAAGATGCTCTTTGAGTGAAGGATCCTTTGTGAGCTTTTGAAATTGGGAAAGGGTGGGAATGAGATTGGGGTGATCAAGCCCCGCTTGAAGGGCGGCAAGGCTTTCTACCTCTTCTTGGGAGGTTGCAAGAGATTTATAGGAAGAAAATAAGGTATCTTCTTCTCCTTCTTGGTAGCTTAGTGCTTCCCATTCTTTGAGTTCCCACTTGAGACGGTCGAGTTTTTCTGGGGCGTTTTCCATTTTTAGGGAAGTAAGTTCTTTTTCTAAAGCTTTTGCACTATGGAAGGCTTGGGAATAGGGGGCAAGGTCGGTGTTTCCATACAGATCTAAAAGGGAGCGTTGGGTATCGGGTTGGCGGAGGGTTTGAGCACTATTTTGTGAGACAAGCTCAAGTAAATGGGGACCAATTTGAGCGAGAAGGGAAAGAGGCGCGAACTGGGCATTGATAAAGATCCGGTTTTTGGCGTGGCGAGAGATTTCACGCTTGATAATGAGGAGTTCTGAAGGATCAAAGTCAATCCCTTCTAAGGTGAGGAGTTTTTGAACTTCGGGGATATCCTTGATGTCAAATGTGGCTTCAATGACGGCTTTGTCTGTTCCTTTGCGGATGATATCGGTGCTGACTTTATGACCTGTTAAGAGGTGGATGGCTTGAATAAGAAGGGTTTTGCCGGCTCCTGTTTCTCCAGTAAGAATATGAAATCCACGATCAAAGGTGATCGTCACGGAATCAATGAGGGCAAAAGAAGAAAGTGAGAGAGTACCTAGCATACTCTCTCACTATAGGCTAACGAAGCTTTTTTATTAAAGTATTGTGAATGCTTTGGTCGCGTAAGGATTTTCGGTTGCGTTGCTAAACCCATAAACGGCTCCAGCAGCAGTCCCGATCCAAGCGCCCCAGCCCATTCCAAAAGGGCCTGCGATAAAGAATCCTCCAACCATTCCGATCATGGCTCCGTCTACAGCTCCATGAGCTGTTGAGCGGATAGCAGTGACGGTTTGGCAAGCGCGATGCATGAGGTAATGGACGTTGTCTAGCATTCTTGTTGCGGCGGTGGATGCTGCATCCATGACTTGTGCTGAAGCGCCAGAGACGGTTTCTGCGAAGTCACTCAAAGATTTTCTTGGTTGTTGTAGGGCAGCTAGTGCTGCATAGGCATAATTTCCGGCTTGTTTAATGTATCCTTGAAATTCTGTCATAATCTCCTCTTGTTATCAACACTAACGATAATAGCAACAATTCGTTTTTAATTGCAATTAAACCGAACAATTAAAATACTGTTTATT
>JAGROF010000161.1 GCA_020440405.1 Chlamydiia bacterium | reverse complement strand
TGCATTTCCCCAAAAGGACACTATCGGTAAAATCCAGATAGGGAAGGTCCCACTCACTTGGCTTGACAGGGAGATACAACAGGTGATTGAGCAACTGCTTAAAAGCTTCTTCCCAGGTTCCATGCGGGGTTGTATCGTGAAAACCAGGAAGCAGTTTTTCCCGGTGTACGGGGCTGACTCCCCACTTCACTCCAGATTGATCGATCCACTTCTGAAATGCTTTCACTTCCTTTTCTGAAAGGGCAAAAAAGTAGGGACTCGAAAAGATTTTGAAGAGTGAAGCCGGGGTGAAACGCTCTTCATTGAGCGTTAAAAGGTCGAGAAAAGCTTGAAGCAAAGGGTGCTCTGGAAGGTCACGGATCGTGAAATCAAAGGGGGATTCTTCCGATCCAAACACCAACTCAATCAAAGGAGCATATGAAGAAATCTCTGGGGCAAAAACCTGGATTTCTGAAGGAGGGCACTCCATTTTTAGCAGTTTTGCATAAAGGATCTCCACTTCGCGGAGTTTAGAGGCTGCAGGAAGAAGGAGGACTGAAGAATCTTTTGGCGCTGTGGTTTTTTGAAAGTGTAACAGGTCATTTTGAAGATGGGTAAGAAACGTTTTGGGCTCAGGAGCCTGGTAGTGTTCTTCAAAAGCAAAATCTTCCTCTTCAAATACACGAAATGTTTCTCTTCCTAGCCGTCCCAGGTTCTTCAAAAGGGGATGCCCCTCATCCAAGTAAAGGGAAAGTTGAGGATTTTTTTCTAAAAGGCGCACCTTTTCCACTTCACTAACCGTATCGGACCAAAACTCTTTACAAGGAGAGAATTGATAATAGGAAATCGAAAAAAACTTCGAAAGCTTAGCAAAAAAGAGGTGGTACAGCTTGGGAAGAAACGGAAAGTTAAACAGATGGATTTCAGCTTTTGTCGCAGGCTTTTTTAACGGAATATCGAGAATTTCATAAGGATAATTCCACTTCTGAGTCACCTGATCCCAAAGTGTTTTTTGCCACCCACTCTTCCACTGTTTCAGAAAAGCTCCGCCGTACTTTCCATATTTGAGAAATTCTAAAGCTAATGCAGGAGCCAAGTGGGGGGCATCAAGAAGAGCTTCGAGGTGGAGTGTTAAGAGGTCTTGAGGAGGAAACAAGAGAGTCTTTCCCGTTGTCCATTGATACAAAAGAGAGACTCCACTTCCCAACTCTAGAAAATCCACCCCTAAAGCTACGTCGAGTTTCCCATCGGCAACAAATGACGTAAGGAGAGGATTTTTCAACGAAGGGTGGGGGAGAAAAACCAGCTTTTTTTCAAAAAGTGGGCGACTTTTGAAAAACAGGTTATCGCGCAAGAGCGTCTCAAGATGCTGCGTCTGATTACTTGTATAAACAGTTGGCTTTTCGGTCATCAAAAGCTATAATAGTCATTATGGTTTTATTTAAGAAGAAGAATGAAAAAAGAGGCTTCTTTCAAATGATTGAAGGAGCCTTAAATCGTTTAGGGTTTTTCAAAAAGGAAACCTTTTTTCAACGAAATGCCATCCAGTTTTTAAATATTGCCCAATTTTTAGGGGTCGTCAACGACAACTTTTTTAAGTACCTCATCGTTTTTCTGTTTATTGACCTCAAAGGAATCGAAGCATCTCCCGTGATTCTCACGTGGGTGGGGATTGTATATGTTCTTCCCTTCCTTCTCTTCTCCTCTGGAGCTGGAGTCCTTGCAGACCGCTTTAGTAAACAACGGATGATCATTATCTTGAAGTTTACAGAGGTGATTATCATGGCCCTCGGGATCGTTGCCTTTTTGTTTAAAAGTGATTGGGCAAGCTACTCCCTTCTCTTCTTACTCTCGATGCAAAGTGCTTTTTTTGGCCCCCCCAAATATAGCATTATTCCGGAGCTTGTAAAGCAAGAGTCTATCCCTAAAGCAAATGGACTCATTACCTCTTTCACCTATCTCGGGATTATCGTTGGAACCTTTTTAGCCTCGTTTTTGACGCAAATCACCCATAAAAACTTTCCTTTAGCCGCTGTGGTCTGTCTATTACTAGCAGGTATTGGATTTATCGCTTCCATTCTGATCCCCAAAACCGAACCCAAGCATTCAAAAAAGAGAGTCAACCCCTTCTTCTTTTATGAAATTTATAAAAACCTCCAGTATGCCGCAAAGACTCCCTACCTATTTGTGACGATTTTAGGGTCTGCTTCGTTCTTATTTATCGGATCCTACTTTCAACTCAATGTGATTCCCTACGCCGTGCAATCGATGGGATACACCGAGGTAGCTGGGGGATATCTCTTCTTATTGACCGCTGTTGGGATTGCCTGCGGGGCTCTTCTTGGAGGAAAGATGAGTCATGCCCGC
>JAGROF010000160.1 GCA_020440405.1 Chlamydiia bacterium | reverse complement strand
ATTGTGATCATTGCGATCATGATTAACTACGTCTTGTCGTTCTTCTGGAATACCCGGTCGATGGACTTGATCCTTGGGCTGCTCGCATTCTTGCTCATTTTTGCTGCCTCTTCGGTCTTTAACTTGCCGGTTTTGCATAAGCTAATGCTGGAATTTTCCAGTGTAGCGGTGATTGCCATTTTAATTATTTTTCAGCCTGAGCTTCGCGTGGCCCTTTCAAAACTCAGCTTAAAAGGAAAGCGGTATAAGGAAATCACCGAATTTGACAACTTTTTAGACCAGCTTGCCACATCGATTTACCGCCTATCGGATAAGAAAATTGGAGCCATTGTTGCTCTTGAAAATGATGATTCTCTGGATGAATTTGCACTCAAGGCTGTAATGCTCAATGCGAATTTTTCTTCGGAGCTTTTAGAGTCGATTTTTACCACCACTACTCCCCTTCACGATGGGGCCGTGATTATCCATGACCTCACGATTGTTGCCGCATCGGTGATCTTACCGCTGGCGGAAGACTCGTCACAGATTTGGAAGTCGATGGGAACACGTCACCGCGCGGCATTGGGTGTCAGCCAGCTGACGGATGCCCTCCTGATTGTGGTCTCTGAGGAAAGTGGAAAGGTATCCATTGCGCGGGATGGAATCATGACCCGCGGGATTAAAATCGATCGTTTTAAAGGAATCATTCGCAGTGTGTTTAATCCTCCCCTGAAAAAAACGTTGCAATCACGCTTTAACATTCGGGAGTGGCTAAGAAAATGAGAACTCTCTTGAAGTCCCTTTTCATCAATAACTGGCCCCGAAAATGTCTGTCGATCATTTTAGCGATTGCCGTTTGGTTCCTCGTGAATAAATCTCTAACGATCACGAAAACGATTAGCAATATCCCTGTTAAGATTGAAAACATCCCCCCAGGGAAAACAGTCGATGGTGTCCAATCGAATGGCCTTCTCAATCGAAGGGTAAGCTTAATCCTCACAGGAAATAAAAAGCTTTTGGAAGATTTGAATGCCAACGATCTTCAAGTGGTCTTTGATGCTCAAGGACAAGAGGGAGAGTGGATTGCAACAATTGGAAAGAAAAATCTCCGCGCTGATAACCCCGACTTGAATCTTTCTCAGGGCATTAGCCGTGTGGGTCAGCAGAACTTTATCATCAAAATCACCAAGCTCGTCACAGAGAAGGTTCCTATTATCATTACTCAGCCGATTGGGGAAGCTCCTCGTGGGTATCAGTTCCTTGATATTTGGCCTTACCAACTCTTTATTACGGTCAGCGGTCCTGAAGAACAGGTGAAGCACTTTAAAAACCGTGGTCTTAAACTGACATTTAATCTGAACGACGTTTCCCGCACGCAACTGGATGAGCTGAGTGCAAACAACACAAAAAAACATTCCGATGTTGTGAGCTTCTTTGTCCCCAATAGCTGGAAGCAGATTTCTCTTCCTCTCCTGTCTTCCACACCGATTGAGATCAACGACCCTGATGCAAAATATCTCCGCATCGATTTTATCCGCTATGAAATGTTAAAGATGGACACTCCCCTTCCGATTTGTCTCTACTTTCCCCCTTCCACTATTGGAGCGATTGCTCCTTCAAAGGTCTCTTTGACTCCCAACTCTCTTGTTGAGAATCGCAGTGGGGTCAATATGATTACGGAACCTCTCTATGCCAAGGGTGTCAGTGCTCTTTTCTTGGACGTTGTGAAAAACATGGTCGAAATTTCTGTGTTGGTGCGCCCTGAAGAGGATGCCTGCTTGCAAACAAGCATCCAGTTTATCAATGCCAAGGACCTTGAAGACCGCTATATCCGCTATCTGAAGTCTGATGTTTCTGATGATGAAGTGCGCGATCTTCAACCTCAACTTCGAGAAGCCTATTTGCGCAATCGGTTTCGAAACTATATGTACCGTTTTCAACTCTATAGGTCGACAAGCGAGCCTTTGGAGCTCTGCCCTAAGTTGCAAGGCAATACGATTACGATAACCGAGCTAAAAGATCATGGTTCTTAAAGTATGTTTACAATCGAGGCACGTTGGTGCAAGAGGGGGACTCGAGAAGTGGGCACGGCGGATTGCTGAAGGCTTTGTGAAGCGGGGGGCACATGTCGACCTTCTCACAACAGATGCCCCTTCTCTCCCCCACGTGAAGACCCATACCTTATCCCCCAAGCATCTTCTTTCTTATCGGAAGATGAAGGGATTCGATGCCCTGTGTCAAAAGTGGCAAAAGCATCATCCAAGGGATATTGTTTTTGGGATGGACCGCACGAGTCGGCAAACCCATATCCGTGCAGGGAATGGCGTCCATGCTGCTTATCTCCAAAGACGCCTTGAATATGAAAACTATTCTTCCTTTAAAGCTGCTTTGAACCCCCTGAATCGCACCATTCTGCAGCTTGAAAAAGAGGCTTTTGAATCCCCTGATCTCAAAGTTCTCTTTACAAACTCCTACATGGTGAAACATGAAATCCTCCAATTTTATAATGTTTCTCCAGATAAAATCGAGGTCATTCACAATGGAACGGAGTGGAAAGATCAGGAAGAAAGCTTTCAATCCTGGGTAGAGAAAAAACCAGCCATTGCCAAAAAGTTCGGCCTTGATCCCTCGCTTTTCCATTTTCTCTTTGTAGGAAATGGATATGAGCGGAAAGGTCTGTCTTTTTTGCTTCGGGCCCTAAAGCACCTCACGCCAAAAGGTTTTCATCTTTCTGTCGTGGGAAAAGATCAAAAAACCCAAAAATTTCAAGCGCTCACAGAGGCGCTGGGGCTTTCTAAAAAAGTCCGTTTCTTTGGCCCCCAGTCTGACCTTACCCCCTTTTACCAACTCTCCGATGCGCTCTTAATTCCGTCGATCTATGACCCTTTTGCGAATGTGACGGTGGAAGCTCTGGGAATGGGGCTATTTGTTGTCTCTTCAAAACACAATGGCGGCCATGAAGTGCTCCATGAAGAAAATGGAACGACCATTGAGACTCTGAGCCACCTCGATGCCTGTATCCATTCCTTAGAAATGGCTCTGCATAGCCCCAAAACATGGGTCCGCTCCCAAACAATCCGAAAGAGTGTCGAGCACCTA
>JAGROF010000159.1 GCA_020440405.1 Chlamydiia bacterium | reverse complement strand
CGCAGTCGAAAATCCAATTTTTGAATCTGTTTGGGTATACTCTATCATTGTTGTTGAAGTGACCCTTATTTCTCTTTAGAGGTTAAATGATAATGATGGTGTAGCCAGAGCTTTTATATGTTTTATAACGCTTTTGAGCGGCGTGGTTTTTCTGTGTTGAAGAGAGGTCTTCAAGCTCGTAGATCTTTATAAATGAAAGTTTTTCATTGTCAACAGGCTCGGAACACAGGTTAAGGATGCTACGGGCACTATTGGGGTTTTCTTTTGTGGAGGTGAGGACAAGGTAGTCATTGCAAGGCTGATCTTTGATAACATGAGGAAGAAAGCTATCTTGAGGGGAGCGCCATAGGAGAAGGTCCACATATTCCACTGCCTTGAGATGAGGGAGGTGAATCAAGAGCGGCTCTTTTTTTTCAAAATATTCTTTTGCTAGGTGGACAATCCGTTCTCGCTTTTGCTGATCGTCTCGGACTTGAAAGAAGGTAACCCTGACATCACGACTCATTGTTTTCCGCTCCAGGGTGGTAGATGCCACAGGATAAAAGAAACTTGAAGAGGTCTTCGGTTTTCATATCGACAGATTTGATCTCTTGCTCGTTGTACATCACAAGGAATCCTGAAATGGGGTGGGGAGCTGTGGGAATAAAAACAGATTGCAGGGTTTGGTCTTTGCCTCTGACCTCTTTGGGAGGGGGGCCAGACAGCAGCCCCAAGGCACGCGTTTTTTCATGGGGAAAGGGAACGGAAACTGTTCCTTTAAAAATCTTTTCCTTTTTTTCGGAAAAGACGCTTGTACTGACTTCCCGAGACAACTTATAGATCGTTTTGATGATTGGGATCTTATAAAACACGCGGTGGGCAAAGTTAATGAACCAGGAAAAGGCGATTTTTCTCCCCAAGAAGCCCAAGATAAGAATGAGGAAGAAAAAGAAGATTAAGACAACAATGCGACTGAGGATAATCAAAAGGTATTTATGCTTTTCTCCCAGTTCAAAGGCGCCATGTTCTGTGATGATATCTTCAACGATTCCCGCAAAAGGGGCGGTGAGGAGATCCACGCAAAAAACCACGACAACGATAGTAATAGTAATCGGAAGGAGTGTTGCAAGACCCGCTAAAAAGGTTTTCTTCATTCTTCTTTTGAAAGACTCACTGGGTGCTCCGGGGTAATCACACCACAAGAGACAATGTACTTAATAGCTTGTTCAGGCTTGAGATCAAGGAAAATGATCTCTTCTTTTTTATACATTAAAAGGAATCCTGTAGTGGGGTTTGGCGTTGTGGGGACAAGAACGGAATAGAGTTCTCCTCCTGCCCCGTCAGAGCAGGCTTTAGGAGCTTCTCGAGATATAAGTCCCATAACATAAGATCCTCCCTTTGGAAAAGGGACCATTACGACTTGTTTAAATGAGCTTTTGTCAGTCACAAAGATAGTCTTAATGATTTCCTGTGTGGTTTTGTAGACCTTATTAATTAAAGGAATGCGGTGGAGGATTTTGTCACTAAGATTCAGTAAGGCTTTAAAGAAAAACCACCGTGCGATCATCCCAAGCAAAAGGGTAAAGAGAAACAGGCAAATCAGAATGAGAAGCTTGCTTCCATAGAGGACCACCTGATCAGGAGAGAGGAACAAAAACCCCTTATTGATGAGATTAAAGTCCTTCAAAAACCCTGAGACAATTCCAATGAAGGGTTTGGTGAGGAAATTGACGATAAAAACGACAATGGCAATGGTGACAGCAAGGGGCAAAAGGATGACTAGCCCCGTAATGAAGTATTTTTTCATGGTAAAACCTTTTCCTTAAATTCTATCCTGCGGGGATTTAATCCGCAACAAATCTCCAGGGAAGGTCTTTATACTCTTCAGCATAATCGATGCCGATGCGAGGTGTGCGATGGATCGTCTGGGGCTTGGTTCCCCAGTCTTCTAGATAGATTGCCTCTTCTGTGAGAGGTGTCCCAGAATGCTTGGTGTGAATCCCTAAAGCTTGCGTGAGCGTTCCAGGCCCTCCACAAAGGGAAGCATCGACACGCGTCTTTTTTCTCCGTTTGAGCATGGCCTCGATGCCATGAGTGGGCTTGAGCCCGCGGACTAAAATGGCGTGGGGGATTCCTTCTCGGTGGGTGACGATATTAAAGAGGTGGTGGATCCCATAGCATAGGTAGACGTAAGCGATGCCTCCCTCTTGAAACATCACTTGTGTGCGTGCCGTTTTTCGGTTGCCATAGGCATGACAGGCTTTATCTTCAGCCCCTCGATACGCCTCGACTTCTGTGATGATCCCTCCTGTCAAGACTCCATCAAAGGTGGTAAAGAGGTACTTACCTAGCGTTTCTTCCGCGATTTGAAGAACTTCCTCCCTTTGGAAGAACGCTTTTTCGATTTTTTTGGGGCAGCGTTTAGGGTCCATTTGCTCTCCATCACAATTAAGTCAATTTCTTCAAGAATGACGTCAATCGGTTCACCGACTTTATAACATTTCCCGGTATTTTGCCCGGTTAAAGTTCCTGTGGCATTGTTATAGTCGTAGTAGTCGTTGCGCAGCTCGGAGATATGGATGAACCCTTCATATTGGATCGGAGGGACTTCAAAAGAGATCCCAAAGGGTTTAATTTTACTGATGACACAGGTGTAGATCCGCGCAGGGTCTGCATTGAGATAATGCTCTAAAAGGCGGAGTTT
>JAGROF010000158.1 GCA_020440405.1 Chlamydiia bacterium | reverse complement strand
AACAGATTCAAAAATTGGATTTTCGGCAGCTTTGGCGCAGTCGAAAATCCAATTTTTGAATCTGTTTGGGTATATCTTATCCTCATAAAGAATCCAAAGAAGCAAGACTTTACATTTTTAGTTCAATTAACTAAATTTTTTCATTCTTGGACAAACGAGGTAGTCGACATGAAATTCGGAAAGCTTCTTTTCTTTTTCTGTTTGCCAGCACTCATTTGGAATGCCCCCCTTATCGGTTTTATTCCAATCCAAAAGCACACCTCCTTTTCTCCTTGGGACCTCCTCAAGTTTGAGAATCTCTCTTATGACAATATCACTTCCTTCGTTGAAACAATAGAATATGGGAACCCTGGTCAACTTTTCAACGAATCTGAGGCCTATGAAATCTTAAATTTTGTGACATTTCTTGCTCGAAATGGAATCTCAAGTTGGAATACTGAAGCTCAAGAAGAACTCGAAAAAGACATTGAATGGTTGTTTTCAGATGAAGATGAGGACAGTGTTACCCCTTGCTGGTCTCTTTCCTCTTGGACTTCTAAGAAGATTTCGATCATTCCTACCGTCTTTCAATCAAATGAAAAATTACAGGTAATCCAATGCAAAAGTTGGCTTTCTAAAAAATGGGACAAAACCAAAAAGTTTGTCAAAAAACATAAAAAACCGATTATTATTGCCGCCGCCGTTGTTGTTGTGGCAACAGTTGTAATCGTTGCTACAGGAGGGACTGCCGCCGCTCCACTTGCCGGGGCAGCTGCAGCAGCCGGAGCAGCCAATTCAAGTTCTTCTAACGAAGAGGATCATCCACATATTAATAAGCCCGGCGACGTCAAAGTTCAAAATGACACACTTCCTCAAAAAAACCACCAGAAAGACTCCTCTTTAACAAATAATCACCCAGCAATCAGCTCTAATGCAAATCAACCTACTCCACTGCGTCCTCAAACGGAACCGTTAGGAAGCCGGGATGCAGAGCCCTTTTCCAAGACGATTCAGCATCATTCCGAGGTTATCAAGGAGACTCTTTCAGAAGAATTGCCTAGCGAAGCTTTAAATGTTCTCCCAAAGGAAGAAGCTACCTTTTGGCAAAGTGCTGCCGAAAAAACAAAGGAAACCGCATCATGGATAGCTCATGACGCATTGAAAGACACTGCGCAGTGGATCGGTGTCTCAAATGAAACAGCTTATCAATATCACGAAAAAATTGATGAAGCATTTGGAACAGATTATTCTACTCAATATACTCCGGAGGCCTTAGAAAATCAGCCAAATATTACAAAAGGGGTGCTTCCTCCCCCTGGTGGAGGCCTAGCCACTACTGCTAAACGTGCTGCTGCTGTTGCTCAAAGTGTAGGTGTTGCTACAGGTGCTGCTGCTGTCGGTTCTGCCCTCACAAAGACCTCACCTCTGCCCTCTCTAAGTCAGCCTCCCATAAATGATAGATATGTTGATACAAGGCTTCCCCAAGACCCTGACAGTTTATTAAAAGACCCTAGATGGAAAGAGATATCCCATCCAAATGCTCGAGAACAAGGGCATCGTACCTTTGAAAATCAAGAAACAGGAGAAAAGTTAAGATATGATGAGGGAAAGCCTGGACAACCGGGCCATAAAGGACAATCCCATTGGCACCGATATAATCCCGATTCTCAAATAGGAAAAAAAGATGAATATTTAAATGCAAGCGATTCTCCTGTTGCAAGGGATAGTCCAGAATCTCACCTTTATCCACCAACCCCAGAACAAAAGTGATGTTAATGAAATTTTTTGAATGTACTGCTTATTTTCATGATGGAAGCCTATTAGGCATTATAGACAATGAAACCGGTATTAATTTTTTTTTAGAAAGCGCCGAAGTTGATCCTTCTTCCTTTCTACATACATTTCAATTATCTAAAGAAAACACACTACAAGGCATTCTCCATTTAAAAGGCATTAAAAAAATCCTGGTAGATGGTCAATCGATAAAGCGTCCTCTGAACATGAAGTATCCAGATGGTGAGATTTTAAATCTAGACATCCAAGGGGAAACGCTTTTTTTACTGATCGAATGGAAAAACTCACCACCTAGAGGTCAAGCTAATGATGTTAGCAAAATAGAGATTAAAGCTGAGAAAATCTATTGGGAGAATAAATTATTTGATAGTTTTAAAGTAGAAAAAGATGATGAATACCTTGACGCAAATAATCGACCTGTAAAAAGAGGCCAGCATAACTCTCGTCTTTACCCGGAAGAGTAAGAAAATCTAAAACCCTGTCGAAGTGGA
>JAGROF010000157.1 GCA_020440405.1 Chlamydiia bacterium | reverse complement strand
CGGGAAAAGCTCAAGGCAATGAGTGATGCCCATCGGAAGACCCCTCCCCCTCCCCCCTCTGATGAAGAGGAGTCTAAGAGGGAAGATTTAGGACCCGCTCCCCAGGGGGCATAATCATAGACAAATTTTCTCTTCTAGGGTATCCTCTTGGCCAAATCAAGAGGATGGTATGGCCGATAACTCAAAATTTTATATACATTCTGGAGCGCAACTCACAAGTTTAGCTGTCTATTTTCTGTTAGCAGCTAAGGTTCAAGGGTATTGCTCGTTTAATGCCATTATTGGAGCTACAGCCCTTCAATATATCCGCTCCAATCAGATCAATGATGCAGAGGCAAATCTTTTTTATACCTTCAATGGAAAGCGAATTGGAACCCTGTGCGACCAGCTGAATCAAAAGCAAGTTGAAGTGATTCAAAATATTTTTCACCCTGATGAGCCTAAGCCTCTCTTCAACTTTAATAATGATCTGAGCATCTATGTGCCTTCTATGATCCTTATCGGGACGGGATGCCTCTTGAGCCGCGTTGGAGTCAAGGTTTGGGTCTTGAGCCTCACCTATTTTGGAATTGCTTACCACCTTATTCATACCCACCGCCCTAAACGGGTAGATCTCCCCCTTCCTAAAAGAAGGGTTGTGATTCAACCGCCTAGGGAAGGAGGGGAGGAAGGAAGAGCGATGACTCCGCCGCCAGTAAGAAGAGGACCTGCGGTCGTGGCTTCTCCCAATAAATCTTGGGGTGCCCTCCGTGCACAGGCAGAGCAATCCCTCACAACGAGCTTTCTCCGGTTTTACTCAGGAGAGGGGAAAGGGGGATGTCACTACACCCTAGACAATCTTTTATTTGAGATGGACGAAAGTCTGGCAGAAAGCCGCCATGATTATATCCAATGGCTTTTCCCTTTACATCAACCTACACGGACACCTCGTCTAACGGATGGGATTATTGAAGTCTTTACAAAAGGGGATAAGCAGGGGATCGAACTACAGCGGCGGCAAAAGCTTGCGTTCATCCGGATGCTGCATCACTATGGCCTTGTTTTCAAGGAAGACACGTTGACAGTCAAGAAGAACGGTGTAACATTTGATGCGCAGAAGAAATACCTGACTCCTGGGAATCACAATCTTTTGCGGATTACACGGATCCTTACAAGCCTTGTAAACCTTGGACAACCTGAGCTGGCCAAGGCGTTTCATGACTTTCTAGATGCCTTCACGCGAGATGAAAGACCTGACTTGCGGCCTACCTTTGAGAGGCATTGGCACCCCATTACAGCGTGGGATGCTATTTAGAAGCCGGAGCTTCTAATAAGGCTTTACGGCTGAGGCGGATTTTTCCATTGCGGTCGATGTCAAGAACCTTGACTTCGATCTCATCCCCTTCTTTAAAGTAATCTTCAACCTTGTTCACACGCTCGTGAGCAATCTCAGAGATGTGACAGAGTCCCTGCACATTCAAAAAGGCGACGAAGAGACCAAAGTCTTTGATCGTGACCACCTTTCCTTTGTAGGTTTTGCCGATTTCTGCTTCTGCAGTCAGGTCATGGATGATTTGCCGTGCCCGCTCCATTCCTTTGGCAGATGTGGAGGCGATACTGACATATCCATCGTCATCGATATTGATATCAACGCCTGTTTCTTCCACAATCGCGCGGATTTGCTTTCCTCCAGGGCCAATGACCGTGCCGATTTGGCTTGGTTTGATCCGGATCGTTTCAATCCGTGGCGCATATTGAGAGAGATTTTCTTTCGATTTGGGGCACGCTTCAAGCATCTTTCTCAAGATGTGAATACGCCCTTCCTTGGCTTGGGCCAAGGCGACTTTCATGATCTGCTTATTGATCCCTTCAATTTTAATATCGAGTTGGAAGGCAGTGATTCCATTCTCATCTCCAGCGATCTTAAAGTCCATATCGCCCAGGGCATCTTCCATCCCTAGAATGTCAGAAAGGATCGCATAATTTTCCTTTTCAAGGATGAGTCCCATCGCAATCCCTGCAATCGGGCGCTTGATGGGAACCCCTGCTTCCATCATCGCTAGGCAACACCCGCACACAGAAGCCATCGATGACGATCCATTGGATTCAGTGATGTTGGACTCTAAACGAATGGTGTAGGGGAAATCTTCTTTCTTCGGGATGAGGGCTTGCAAAGAGCGCTCTGCTAGCTTTCCATGTCCGACTTCGCGGCGCCCTGGAGGGCCCATCCGTCCCACTTCTCCCACTGAGTAAGGAGGGAAAGAGTATTGAAGGTAAAAGTTGCGGAGGCCATCTGACAGGTCGAGGGTTTCGTACCGTTGCCCCATGGACTCGCCCCCAAGGGTACAGACAGCAATCGACTGCGTTTCTCCTCGAGTGAAGAGTGTGCTTCCATGAGTTCGGGGAAGAAGACCCATTTCAACCCAAATTTGTCGCACATCAGACGTTCCCCGTCCATCACATCGCTTCTTTTCTTTTAAAATCATTTGGCGCATGTGGTGAGCCGTGACTTTTTTCATCGCCATTGCGACTTCGAATTCTTTATATTTAGGATTTTCCTCGGAAAGGAGGGTGTCTTTCACCTTTTGGCGGATGCCAGACAGTGCTTCTTCGCGGACTTGCTTTTCAACAATACGAATCGCATCTTGAAGGGGAGCTTCCATGATTTGATTGACCTCTTCCATCAGTCCTTCAGGGAGGAAACGGAGGTCTTCACGGTTTTTCTCTTTTCCAACAACCTGTTGCCATTCGGCAAGCTGTTGACAAATCGATTTAATCGCTTGGTGCCCTTCTTCAATCGAATCCATGATTTGCTCTTCACTGAGGAAGTCGCAATACCCTTCGATCATTAGAATGGCATCTTCCGTTCCCGCTAAGACGAGGTCAAGGACGGAGCTTTCCATTTCTTCCATTGTCGGATTGATCACAAATCGCCCTTCAATCATCCCAACACGAACCGCAGCAATCGGTTTGATGAAGGGGATTTCAGAAATCACTAGCGCAGCAGACGCGGCACAAATAGCTAACGGCTCTGTTTGGTTCACGCCATCATAAGAAAGGACCTTTGTGATGACTTGCGTATCGTTGTAGTAGCCATTTTCAAACATCGGACGGATCGGACGGTCGATCAAGCGGCAGGTTAAAACTTCTTTTTCGCTCGGCTTCCCTTCGCGCTTAATAAAGCCTCCAAGGGTTTTTCCAGCCGATGAGAATTTTTCTTGGTAATCGACTCGAAGAGGAAGGAAGTCTACTTCATCTAGGGCAGCACCCATACAGGCTGTCGCAAGGAGCATCGTATCGCCGCAGCGGACCATGACCGATCCCCCAGCTTGACGGGCGATTTTCCCTGTTTCGAATGAGATTTCTTTTCCACCGACTGAGACGGTGATCGTTTGGGCTTCTAGCTTTTGCTGTTTTAATTCCATGTGACTCCTATTGGTATGACAAACCAGCTTAGCAGGTGAGAAGAATAGTTGCAAGAAAGGAAAATTTTAAGAAGATGTATTAACCCCAGCAAGGAGATGCTTGCTGGGGTATAATAATAAAGATTTTACTTGCGCAAGTTCAGACGATTGATAAGCGTTTGGTAACGCTTTGTGTCTGTTGAATTCAAGTAATCAAGAAGCTTCCGTCGTTGACCAACGAGCTTGAGAAGGGCCAGGCGAGACGCGTGGTCCTTCGGTGCGAGCTTCAGGTGGTCTGTAAGCTCGGTAATTCTTTCTGTGAGGATCGCAATTTGAACATCTGCAGAACCAGTGTCCTTCTCATGAAGCTGAAACTTCTTGGTAATTTCTTCTTTAGTACCTTTATCTAAAGACATTTATTTATACTCCCTATAGACATTTTATTGTTAGGCAGGATTTAGACATAAATTCATCACTATGACAGCATTCATTGTATCAAGGGTAGAGATAAAGATCAAGCTGCTACCGACTCAAAATTTCTTTTGTCTTCACCGGCAAACCATTTTGCGTTATGATGTTTCGGTATGGAAAAAAAATATTTTGATACCCAGATGATGGAAAAGGCTTTAGAAGAGGCTCAAAAGGCCTTTGAAGCCGGTGAAGTGCCTGTCGGAGCCATTCTGCTTCACCAGGGAAAGATCATCGCTCAGGCCCATAATCAGATGGAAAGCCGGAAAGACCCCACCGCTCATGCTGAACTCTTAGTTATTCGTCATGGGGCTCAGGCTCTGGGGGATTGGCGCCTTTTAGAGACGACCCTCTATACGACCCTCGAGCCCTGTCTCATGTGCGCAGGAGCCCTTCTTCTCTCCCGAGTTGGCCGGATTGTCTATGGTGCTCCAGATCTTCGCCATGGAGCGCATGGGAGCTTTCTCGATGCCTTTTCTCCCAAGCATCCCACTCATACTCCCCAGATTGAGGGAGGAGTCCTTCAGGAAGAATCGGCAGATCTATTAAGACAATTTTTTAAAAACCAAAGGATGAAGCATGAAACAGTCACTGGAAGCCCTCTTTGATGAGATGATCACCCACCAAGAAAAAAAGCTCCTTGAGCTCGCTTCCTCAATCATTCCTAACGTGACAAGTGACGATATCCTCCAGCCTAATGACTACCCTGAACTCGAAAACCATCCCTATTTTCGCTATGAAGAGGGAGTTCTCAAAGGGCTCCATTCTGCGAAGATGGCTGTCTTGGCAGCAGCAAGAATTATCTAATGCTTTGCAAATAAAAAGCCACAGAGGACATAGAGATCACAGAGAAACAATACCTCTGTGTCCTCTGTGCTCTCGGTGGTTCAAAACCCTACCTCAGCTTGTTGACTTGATATATAGTGATTTCACTTTAAACTTTTAAAGTGAAATCACTATATCTAGGTTTTGCGGGAGATGCGCCACATACGGAGGCGCTCGCGCCAGGTGAGGGAGGCTTTTCCCTTGCGAGAGATCTTATCAAGACAGGCATCCATGAACTCATCGTCTTGGATAATTGCTTTCCCTGTCTTGAAGTCATAGACTTTTGAGGGCTGAATTTCGATGTCGACCACTTTTCGAAAGCGGCTACGCACTCTCCTCTTCAAGTAAATCATCTTCTTTTCCATTTCATGAAGACGGGCAAAGGGGCCCAGAATTTCCCAGACAAGGACAGAGTAAAGATACCCGTAGAGCATTGCAGCAAGTGTCACAAAGAAAGAGAGGAAATTCCCGTTGGAAAAGTCGAGGAACAAATTCACTCCAATCAATCCGAAGACCAGCCATTTGGCACGGACAGGAAGGAGAAGAAAAAGCATGATATTGGCTTCAGGAAAGAGGAAGGCCCATCCAATGAGGAGGATGTAGATCGATGTAGTTGCTCCCGCAAAAGGAAGGGGAGAACCAAAAAGGAAGAGACATAGATAGGCAATGACCCCGACAAACAGAGCGCCCCCAAAGTAGAGACCTATAAAGTGTTTTTCGCCCCGCGCTTGAATAAGAGATGATCCAATGGCCCACAGAAGGTAGAGATCAAAAAAGATGTGGAGGATCAGTGCCATGGAAATCCCTCCCCCAGCTAGGGGTTGGATAAAGAGGTAGGAGATAAACTGCCAAATAAAAAATTTGTGCACTCCCCATGTTGTCAGACTAAACAGGTGTTGCGGGCTGGGGATTCCAAATACCTGTGTAAACAGAGCATTTGAAATCAGGGCAAACAAACTTAAAATAAGTGTTGCAACAATTGTCCATTTGACAATCTTAGGCGTGGCTCGTGGACCTAAACGAAACGTTTGATAGTTGTTCATCATGCCTAGAGGTTAGCATAACGGGATTAAAAAATCAGGTTTTATGTTGTTTTTTATCCTTCACTAAGGTTTAATGATGCGATAAAGCTATCAAAGGAATATCTGCATGAAGAAAGAAGGACATCCTCCCTATCAAGAGATTTTGTTTGTCGATACGGCAACAGGGCATAAATTTGTGTGTGGAAGTACGTTGCAACCTGAAGAAACGGAAACCTATGAAGGAAAAGAGTACCCTGTCTATAAAGTGCCGATCTCCTCTGCTTCGCATCCTTTCTTTACAGGAAGCCAGCAGTTTGTGGACTCAGAAGGGCGTGTTGACAAGTTTAAAAAGCGATACAGCCGAAAGGTGCAACCTGCCAAAGAAGCGCAGGATAAGCAGCAGGACAAGAAAAAGCCTGCAGCTAAAAAAGTGGCAGCTAAAAAGACGACGGCCAAGAAAAAAACTCCTCCTAAATAGTGTTGTCACGAGATAGTCATTCAAGAAGTGGCTCCTATGAGGAAAGTTCAAGGCGTCCGATGGAGAAAGCCCGGGTCGGGCTTTTGAAGCAGGGCAACGATGAAATTTTCCATAGGAGCCGCTTTAGGAATGAGCAGCTCATGACGACACTATTTTTAAAGGAGTAATTGCTTTGGAACAGAAACTGCAGGGGCTGCTAAAGCGCTTTGAAGAAGTGGAGGCAGCACTCGGTGATCCTAATATCCACTCGGATCAAAAAAGGTATCGCGAGCTCTCGCAGGAACATGCTTATCTTTCGGAACTCAAAAGTGTTTACGAACAGTTTCAAACCTCTCAAAAAGAGTTAGAGAGTAACCGTGCTCTTCTCAAAGAAGAAAAGGATCCTGAGTTCGCTGAAGTTATCCGTGAAGATATTGAGAAGCTTGAAAAAAACGTTGAGCTCTTCCAGTCTAAAATTGAGACCCTTTTAGTTCCTCCAGATCCCAATGATCATGCGAACGTCATTATGGAACTCCGTGCAGGAACGGGAGGAGATGAAGCGGCCATTTTCGTGGGCGATTGCGTCCGGATGTACCGCCTCTTTGCCGATCAAATGGGGTGGAAATATGAAACCCTTGCCCTAGCTGATTCTGAAGCGGGGGGCTATAAAGAATATATTATCTCACTCAGTGGAAAAAACGTTCACCGTTACTTGCAATATGAAGCAGGTACGCATCGGGTCCAACGCGTTCCTGTGACGGAAACCCAAGGGCGTGTGCATACTTCTGCGATTACCGTGGCGGTTCTTATGGAGCCCACGGCAGAAGAAAAGATTGTTATCGATGAAAGTGAGCTCAAAATCGATACCTACCGCGCCTCAGGAGCGGGAGGACAACATGTTAACACCACCGACTCAGCGGTTCGGATCACTCACATTCCTTCAGGTGTTGTGGTTTATTGCCAAGAAGAACGATCGCAACATAAGAATAAAGAAAAAGCAATGCGCGTTCTTTCTGCAAAGCTTGCGGAAGAAAAGCGGCGAAAGCAGCAAGAAGAACGGGCGTCCTTGCGCTCGAGTCAAGTGGGTTCGGGAGATCGCTCTGAGCGGATCCGCACGTATAACTACTCTCAAAATCGTGTGACCGACCACCGGATCAATCTGACTCTCTATAAGCTGGATCAAGTGATGGAAGGGGACTTAGAAGAAATCTCAGAAGCCCTCATCAGCCACTTTTACCAGGAAAAACTGCATGCGTAACATTCGAGAAGTTGTTCAACTCTCCACAGAATTTTTAGAGAAAAAGGGGGTGCAGCATGCACGGCGGGAAGCGGAAGAGCTTTTGGCAACCCTTCTTAATAAAAAGCGGCTAGAACTCTATTTTGATTATGATGCGCCGTTAGAGGACAAAGAACTTGAGATCTATCGGAACTGGATCAAGCGCAAAGGAAATAAAGAGCCTCTTGCCTATATTCTTGGAGAGGTAGAATTCTTAAACCTCCAGCTCAAGGTGACTCCCGAGACCCTGATTCCGCGGCAGGAAACTGAAATCCTTGCCAGTCTCATTGGGAAAGCGCTTCCTCAAACCCCGCTAACGATTTGGGACCTTTGCACTGGATCAGGGTGTTTGGGGCTGTCCTTGAAAGATCAACGCCCTGACTGCAGCGTGACTCTCTCAGATATTTCGCAAGAGGCATTAGCTGTCGCAAGAGACAATGCTCTGAAGAATGAGCTGGCTGTGGAAATTGTTCACGGAGATCTTTTAGAGCCTTTTGAAGGGAAAACCTGCGATGTGGTGGTGTGCAATCCTCCTTATGTGACCGCTGAAGCCTATGACAAGCTTGAAGATGAAGTGCGTCTCTTTGAGCCCAAACGTGCTTTAGTGGGAGGGGTCGATTTCTATGAGCGGCTAAGCCGCACGCTTCCTCCCTATCTTAACCCCCAAGCTCAAATCTTTTTTGAAATTGGAGAGGACCAAGGAGAGGCTCTTCATCAGATCTTTCACCAAAGTCATTGGAAACAAAAGCGGTGCGAAAAAGATTGGGCAGGGCATGACCGGTTCTTTTTCCTTGAATATCACCCCGAAACAGAGTAAAATACAAACTTTCAAGCCTAAGGACTGATATGTTTGGTGGGATCACAGAAACTTTTCAAAATGTTTTCACAGCCCTTGCTTCCAAAAAGAAGTTAACGGAAGAAAACGTTTCGGATGCCGTGCGAGAGGTTCGGATGGCCCTTCTTGATGCGGATGTGAACTACACCGTGGCCAAAAACTTTATCAAGCGGGTGAAGGAAAAGGCTCTCGGGGAAGAGGTGCTCAAATCGGTGAGCGCTGGAGACCTGTTTACCAAAATAGTCCATGATGAGCTCATGGCATTGATGGGGGAAGATGAGGCAGAGCTCGACACGGGCCGCCGCCCCTCTGTCATTCTCATGTGTGGACTTCAAGGTTCGGGAAAAACCACTCAGTCGGCAAAGCTTGCCCTCTACTTAACTAAGCAAAACAAAAAAGTTCTTATCGCTGCCTGCGACTTGCAGCGCCCTGCGGCAATCGATCAGCTCGAAACATTGGGAGCGCAAATTGAGGTGCTCATTCATGCCGAGCGGGATCAAAAAAATGCCGTTAAAGTGGCTAAAAATGCACTCGATCGCGCCAAAAAAGAGGCCTTTGACGTTCTGATTATCGATACAGCAGGCCGCCTTCATATCGATGAAGAGCTAATGAAAGAGCTCGAGAAAATTCGGGGTGCGGTGAATCCTCACGAAGTCCTATTTGTTGCCAATGCAGCAACGGGGCAAGATGCAGTCAAAACCGCTGCTGAATTCGATAGTCGCATTGCTGTCACAGGGACAATTCTCACGATGCTTGATGGGAATACCCGCGCAGGAGCGGCGATTTCCATTCGAGAAGTGACAGGAAAACCCCTCAAGTTTGAAGGGATTGGAGAAAAAGTCACCGACTTCCAGCTCTTTAATCCTCAATCAATGGCCGATCGGATCTTGGGGATGGGGGATGTCATCAACCTCGTAAAAAAAGCGCAGGAGCATGTCGACGAAGAAGAAGCCCTAAAAATGGAGAAAAAACTCCGGAAAGCTTCCTTTACCTTCGATGACTTCCTTAAGCAAATGCGCTCCATCAAGAAAATGGGCTCTCTCAAAGGCCTTCTCTCTATGGTTCCTGGCTTTAACAAGCTGGGAGGGGACTTTGATATGTCGGACAAGGAGCTAGGGAAAATCGAAGCGATTATCCTTTCGATGACACCCAACGAGCGCCTTGGACTTGATGAACTATTGCCTCCACGCCGGCGGCGGATCGCTAGCGGCAGCGGCACCTCCATCGATGATGTCAACCGGATGATCAAAAGCTTTAAGCGGATCAAGCAAATGATGAAAAAGATGCCCGGTATGAAGAAGAAGTTTATGAATGATCCTGCAATGAAAGATCAACTTGGTGCCCTCAAAGGAGGCGCTTCATCCCTATGTATTAAGTAAGTCTTTGAGTTCTTGGTGGGCTTGCTCGTAGGAAAGCTTCGCGAACTCCATCCGCACTTTAATAATTATACAAAAACCTGTGGTTATGATTTTTTCTGTAAGGTCAGGAAATTGCGTATCCAAATGCTCTTTTAGTGCTTGGAGGTTCGAAATCCCCTGTTGATCTATGGATGTTAACCTCTTTTGGAATGCTTCTGATATGGAGTTTTTTGTAATGTAGAGGACTAAGAAGGAGGGTATTATCACCGAGAAAAATCCTGTACAGGTATATAGAGGAATCCTTGCGACTAAAGGAAAGGTAGGAGAGGTATTTTTAGGGCCTAGTCTGCAGCGCATTCCGAGTCCTATTATAGCTCCTAAATAGCAAAAAAGAGAAAGTGTCACCAGCTCTAGAGATTGGGGAGCGCATTCTGATAAAGTTTTTTCTTTGGAGAATAATGCCTCATAAGGATACAGGGTAGCTACAGGAAGGAAAAAGTGTGAGAGTCTTGGGATCAAGAATGTAGAAGCGGCAAAAGTGGTGAGCCCAATTAAAAATAAAAGGTTTAGATTCGCCTTTTCATCCAATGAAGGAGAGAGAGCCTGTAATGAGGGAGAGAGCCACAACTTCTTGAGTGGTGTGTTGATGCTCCATCCATCTTTTTGTGATAGAATTTGTTTGAAAAGGTAAGATTTCCATGCGTTATTCCTTGTTTTCCGGCGCGAATAATACTTCGCTTTAGGATTTTTATACCATTTTTTTCGGCGATCGTTTATGCTGAGCGGTCTTACCATTTTATGAATTGGAGTTTATCGTCATGGCACTAAAGATTCGCCTAAGACAACAG
>JAGROF010000156.1 GCA_020440405.1 Chlamydiia bacterium | reverse complement strand
ATTAGAAAAGGCTAAAAAGATGAACCATTATAATTCGCATACACCCTCTAAAAAAACTATTACTCGAGACATGACGATCGACACGATTTTTGGGAAGTATCCCCAGAAGAGCCAGCGCATTGCCCAGGAGCTCTCCAATGCAGGGCTCCAATGTGTGGGATGCCAGGCTTCGACATGGGAAACCCTAGAAGTGGGAATGCTGGGGCATGGCTACGGGGAAGAGGAGATAGAAGCCCTTTTAAAGCGGCTGAATGAGCTCCTTGAAGAGGAGAGTGATCCAACCACCATTTCCCTCACCAAACGGGCTGCAGAGAAGTTTAAGGGGATTTTAGAGGCCGATAAAAGGACGGGCTGGGCCCTCCGCTTTGCAGATAAGCCAGGAGGATGTGGAGGGTTTGAGTACATTCTAGATTTCTCCGAAGCGGCTCAAGAAGACGATGAAGTCTTTGAATCTCATGGGGTTAAGATTCATGTTCACAAGAAAATGCTGGGACGGCTTTTAGGATGCGAAATCGATTATCTCGAGGGGCTCATGGGATCAGGGTTTAAAGTGACAAATCCCAACGTCAAGGGCTCCTGTTCTTGTGGGAACTCACAAAGCTATTGATCTTAAAGGATTGCTATTGATCTTAAAGATTGCTTAAGGAGGAACAGACGTGTGCTGCGGTTGGTGTTGCCCTGTTTAGCCAAAAGCTCGTGAATTAGAATGCGAGCATCATCCGTTAAGGGAACAGACTCCACAGGCACCTCTCCTCTTACCTCTATGTTTGTCGCTATAAACTCTAAGGCGTTGCATGCAGCAGCTTTTCTTTCTGCGCTAGAAAGCGTTTTTACCGGTACAATCCGTGTTTGCGCTTCAAGATAACCGAATAGAGCCTCTGTTGACATTTTCTTAGCAGGAGGTCTGTGAGGAGGAATCGTTGTAGGAACTACAGTTCTTTTCCCTCTTTTTAAGGAGCGTGTGACACCGTGCTTAATATGGGCTTCTTCTCCGAGCACTGTTCTTGAACTTCTAAGGTTCTCTTCTTCTTCGCAACTGAAGAAGCTTGACTCTGATGAAGAGGAAGTATCTTCTTCTTCAAATTCCAGATGAAACTGGAGGGAGTCATCCTCATCTCTGACCTTTTTTCGTTCTACGCCTCCAGTAGGGGGCGTGTGTCCTGTCCTTGGGGGTGGTAAAAAGTCGCTGTCTTCGAGATTCCCGAGCTGGTAGCTTGGATCCATCCCAGGGCTCCAACTCCTTGGTGAGCTTGAAAGGGATGAAGGAGGGGACCCATGCCCTGTTGATCTTGATAAGAATTCTTCGTCATCAACAAAGCTCAACTCATCCTCATTTCTTCCGAAGGAAAGAGGAGAATACAATGATACCGTTGAGTTGGAAGAAGAGATAAAAGGTGATCTGGGAGGTGTTGCTGTTGGAATGGGGATTCCCCCTTCCTCAAAGACTTCAGGGTCTAATTGAAAGGAACCGCTGGGGCTTCCTACAGGGGAGCTAGAGACTGAATGCATTTCGCTATGAGGATCGACTTCCTCTTCTTCTTCAGCTCTGTGATCAGGAATTAGAATTAACTCTTGAGGGAATAACACATTCATCATAGCCTGCCAGGCCGTTTGGGCTGTCATGTGTTGCTTAAGGGCTGTACAAGCTGCGTCGAGTTTTTCAGTAGGAGAAAGGTCGCCAGATCGGACAATTTCATTGAGGCGAGCGTCTAGAGCTCTTTTGCACGCAGGGTTTATTGAAGTGACTAGGTCATAAATAGGACGGAGCGTTTCATAGCCATAACTCATCATTGCCTTTTCGACCATTGGCTTGGTATATTGACCATCAACACTTTCTGGAAGAAGGGGATGGTAGCGTGCTGGGATATCAGCTTTAGTATACATCCGCTCGGTTAATCCATTCAGATCCTTGACAATCTGTGGCTGCTCAGCACGGAATCTGGATAAAAGAGGCTCTCCTTCTGCTTCACTTAAGCCTACCGCGTCGTGACGTTGAGAACCGCTTGCTGCATAGTGGATTCCTTTTGAATCGATATGGGTGATTTCTTTCTCTCCCATGTCAGGGTCATTTCTGTTGTGGGCGCTAAAGAAGCTTTCTGCAAGTGTCTTAAGCTTAGCGGTATCTACATCTTGACGGATATGAGAGACCTCTCGTCCTTCTAGGACAACGACATAGTAGTTCTTCCCACCGATTTTAACCCGGCGGTAGTAGTCGCCTCCTCGTTGGAGCGCTTTCTCAAGATGACTGCTTCTTGAAACTTCTTCCATAATATTAAAATCCCCAATTTTATTACTTAATTATATCATATTTTAACATTAAATTTAACAGTTGTTCAAGATGTTCATTATGTGTTATTTATATAATTTCCTGGATTTAAAGAGGGATTGTGCTATGGTCAGAATTAGAGGTTTTGTTATAAACTTTTGTTTTTTAGGGATTTATGGAAGAAAGAGTCTTACCCCAGATCGAAGAGAAATTTCAGTCTATCCTGATTTTCGGCCCTCCAGGGGCAGGAAAGGGGACAATGGGCAAGTTTTTGAGTAGTGCGGGGAACCATTTTCACCTCTCCTCTGGGGATGTTTTCCGGGGGCTCAGTCCGGAGTCTCCCGCAGGGAAGCTGTACCATAGCTTTGCGGGGAAGGGGCGGCTCCTCCCTGATGAGGCAACGATAGAGATTTGGCACCACTATGTGATGGGTCTTATCGCCACAAACCGGTATTTCCCCAAAGATCAACTGCTATTGCTCGATGGAATTCCACGAACGGTGAAGCAAGCTAAAATTCTTGAGCGCTATGTTGAAGTGAAAAAAATCATCCTCCTTGAAGCCGCGCATCCTGAAACGTTGATCCAGCGTATCCAGCGGAGGGCACTCATTGAAAAACGGCTGGATGATCGTGATGCCGAAGTCTTAAAGAAGCGAATGGACATTTATGAGCAGGAAACCTTTCCGGTTCTCAAGCAGTACGATGCGAACCTCATTGCCCGTTTTAATGCTGAGCAACGTCCCCTGGAAGTTTTGCGCGACATTCTTGTTTCTCTTTGCGACGTTTTATCATAAGAGGGCAGAGAGATCTCAGAGGGAAAGAAAAAACAACTCTGTGTCCTCTGTGCTCTCTGTGGTTTAAAAAATATTTATAGTGCTTTCTTTTTAAAAGTTTCCGGCAATCTTATTCTAAGAACAGTTTCTTTTTGGCCGATTTTTCTTGAAAAATGGCCGTATTTATAGTAATATTGGCCGTATAAAGAGGGATTGATGAGGACATGACCTATAAAGATAAAAAAATGGCCGTATTAGACCTATTAAGGCTTGAAAAAGAAGCAGTTAGCTTAAAAACGCTTCTTCAAAAGTTAGGAGAAGGCTTTGCTGAGCGTACAGTGCGCCGTTGGTTAAGCGAGCTAGAAACTGATGAACTTGTTGAAAAACAAGGACAGAAGCGGGGAACAAAGTATAAGATAAGAATGCAAAGCAATCATTCTATCGAGGGTTTTCAGGAAAAAAATCGCAAAGTGATTGAGCAAGTTCAGCGCCCACTTTATGAGAGAATGCCTGTGTCTTATAAAGACAAGTGGGTTCAATTTTATATTCCAAACAAGAGTTACTACATTCCTAAAAATTTTAGGCTCAAACTTAAGAAGTTGGGGGCTCGTAAAAACCAAGATGCTCCTGCAGGGACTTATGCGCACCAAGTATTCGAAAGGCTTCTTATTGATTTATCTTATAACTCCTCCAGGCTGGAAGGAAACACGTATTCACTATTAGAAACGAAAAAACTTCTTTTGGAAGGTAAAGGAGTTGAAGGGAAGCTTGATGAAGAGAAAACAATGATCCTTAATCATAAAGAAGCGATTCGTTTTCTTGTCGATTCCGCACCAAGATTAGAAGTGACAAATCAAACGATCTGCACAGTGCATTATTTGCTTTCTGATGGATTGATAGAAACGGCCTATTCAGGGAAAATTCGAGATCATGGCGTACGGATTGGAGGATCGACATACATTCCTATTGAAAATCCAAAGAGACTCGAGTTCCAGTTAACTCAAGTCACGGAGAAAGCCTCACTTATAGAGGATCCGTTTGAGCAAAGTTTGTTTCTACTGGTGCACCTCTCTTATTTGCAAGCATTCACCGACGTTAACAAAAGGGCTGCACGACTGTGCGCAAACATTCCACTGATCAAAAACAACCTCGTTCCTCTCTCTTTTAATGATGTAAAAACAGAGGACTATACTTCAGCAATCATTGCTATTTATGAGTATCAAGATACGAATCCCTTGCTTGACCTCTATCAATTTTCCTACCAGCGGGCGTGTGTGATGTATGACTCAACGATTGAAGCCATTAGCTTTGATGAGGTGCGTGTTCGATATCGCCAGCAGAGGTGGGAACTGATCAGAGAAGTTATTACTCAAAAGATGGCTGGGAAAGAGCTTCAAGACTATATAAAGTCTTATGCTTTAAAGAACATTAAGGATGAAGATGGCGAAGCATTTTGTGAAGATGCTTTAGAAGATCTAGAGGAGATGGATCAGGCGCGCATTGCAGGCCTTGGAGTAACTCCTCAACAATTAAAAGCTTGGATGGAGTTACAGTAAGCACATGAACCATTATAATTCGTATACACCCTCTAATATTGGGATAGATTCATGAATTGGGAACAAGCGATTCAGGATTTTTTGTCCTATATTGGATCAGAAAAAGGGCTTTCAGTGAACACTCTGGAAGCGTATGGCCGCGATATTCGCCGCTTTGCTGAAGGCTTAAAAGAAGAAGTGAAGGAAGAGACGATTCTTTCTTATTTAAGCCTGCTGAAAGAAAAGGGGTATGCCAGTGCTTCGATCTATCGTGCCCTTATGGCGCTTCGGGTCTTTTTCCGTTTTTTGAAAAGAGAGCAGGTGATTGATCAAGACCCCACGGCTCTTTTAGAATCTCCCAAAATGTGGCAGCTTATTCCTGATATCCTCACTCAGGAAGAGGTTGAATTGCTACTAGCAGCCCCAGGAGAAGGGGAGAAAGGGGCGCGTGACAGAGCGCTTTTAGAGACACTCTATGCAACAGGAATTCGTGTGAGTGAGCTTTGCCATTTAAATGTGCATGATGTTGGAGAAGCGACCATTCGTGTGCTTGGGAAAGGGGGAAAAGAGCGAATCGTTCCTATTGGAGAAGTTGCACTAGAAGCTATTGACGCCTATTTGGGCAATTATCGCAATGATCGAGGAGACCGTCGCCCCCTCTTTGTGACAAAAAAGGGCAGGCGCATCGATCGTACGTTTGTATGGAAACAAGTAAAAGCGTATGCCAAGGAGGTGGGGATTACAAAAAAAATCTCTCCGCATACGTTGCGCCATTCTTTTGCCACCCATTTATTAGAGCGTGGCGCTGATCTTCGAGTCATTCAAGAAATGCTCGGACATGCCGATATCGGCACAACGGATCGGTACACCCATTTATCTCAAAAACGTCTTTTTGAAGCGTTTGACACATTTCATACTCGCCAATAATTCAAAGATTTTATATGCTTGGGATTTGTTTTAACTTTACTTGGAATGTGTCCTATGAAGAAGTATTGGCCCCTTTTAGTCGCTCCTATCCTCAGCTTTGCATATACGCAGCAAGCACCTGCTCCACAAATTCGCCCTCCTGCAAAGGAGATTTCTGTTGAAGCTCAGCCCTGGGTTAACAATGGTGTGGCGGAGCCTTTTTTAGAGGTTGATTTTATTTATTGGAAAGTGCGTGAAGATGGCTTGGAGTATGCAGAGGATGGATTGGGAAGTCCTGTAGACCCTGTAACATCACGGGGAAAAGTGTATGAGCCTGATTTTGATGGGGAGCCTGGATTTAGAGCAGCCCTTGGAGTCAATATGGCACATGATGGCTGGGATATCCTATTGCGCTACACATGGATTTATACTCATGTTACGGATAGCAAAAGTGTCAATCCCAATACGGATCGTCTTGAGCCGATTTGGGTGCATGGGAACTTTAGCTTTTTAGCAGGGGGATTGGAAAGAGCACGTGCTGATTGGGATTTACATACCAATGTCCTGGATTTGGAATGGGGCAGAAACTACTACATCAGTCCCTTTTTGACATTAAGGCCCTTTTTTGGTCTTAAAGGATATTGGCTTAACCAAGACTATGGCTTGAGTTATACAGGCTTTTTTGACCAGGCCCAGACGATTACAGGAAACAACCGCGTTCACTTAGACCAAGATACATGGGGAATTGGAATCCGCTTTGGAACCAATACCGCCTGGTATTTTGCGCGAGACTGGAGCGTCTTTGCTGACCTCGCCCTTTGTGCGGCATGGTCTAAGTTTGATATGGAGCGACGTGACCGAGGTACAAATGATCTGACGAACACTACGGTGACATTGGCTCACTTGAATTACGATCGGTATTCCATGGTTCCAATTATGGAACTAGGGGTGGGACTCCGCTGGGAAATGTGGTTCAACCAAGATAGCTATCACGCCTTGATTCAGGCGGGATGGGAAGAGCAGATCTGGTGGAACTTTAACCGATTCTTCCATGTGTTTTCTCCTTTCTCTACCATGGGTAATCTCATGTACCAAGGGCTAACACTTAAGTTCCGTTTCGACTTCTAAGTACTTTTAAACCACCGAGAGCACAGAGGTCACAGAGAAAAAGTATCTCTAAGACCTCTGTGCTCTCGGTGGTTTTTTATTTACAAAGTGTTGTCTTGAGGGGATTCCTTAGGGGATTCCTTCTTATAGCGCTGATGGAATTTTTGCCGCATGGTCTCTAGATAGGTAAAGATGATGGGGGTAAAGTAGAGGGTAAGCACCTGAGAAATAATCAATCCCCCGACTACGACCATCCCAAGAGGGCGACGCGATTGTGCGGTTGATCCCCCGACTCCTAGGGCGATAGGAACAGCTCCCATCATCGCGGCAAAAGTTGTCATGAGGATTGGGCGAAAACGAGCACAGCAAGCTTCGTAGATCGCGGTGTGGATGTCTTTTCCTTCGTGGATCCCTTCATTCGCAAAGTCAACAAGCATGATTCCATTTTTCAAGACAATTCCAAGAACCATAATAAGACCGACAAATGCATAAAGTGAAAGGGGCAATCCAAAGATGAGGAGAGTGATAATGGCTCC
>JAGROF010000155.1 GCA_020440405.1 Chlamydiia bacterium | reverse complement strand
TAGAGGCGAAAGGTTAGATTGAGGCAGAGCCTCTCAACCTCGACTTAGCTGGAGGATCAATGCAGCTTCGGACCTTCAATGCGACTGCGCGCTTAGTGGGGACGTAAGACCCTAGTGAGCCACGGAAGCTTGAAGGTTTTTTTATGCCAGGTATCTTGGGTCATTTATGTTCATTTGGGCTTTTCTTAGCTTATTGGTTGAGAAATAGGTGGCTCCGAAAAAATCGAAACCTCATCTGAGCCCCACAGGCCATAATCAGGAACTGATGCCGCAGAGTAAGGGGATTTAAACGCCGCGGCGATGGTTGCGGGTTTGATCAAACTCGATGAAGTAGGAGATGGTGAGGGGAGCTCCCACGCCCCATTTCCAGTCGGCATGAATTACACGTCGGGTTAAAAAGTAAGTCAAGACGAGGTTGTAAAAACCTCGAGTGATGCGGTGGGATTGTTTATGAGACTGCTCATCGTTTTGGTAATATTGATGATCAAGAAGCTCAAAGGTATAGGCTCCAACAACGGCGGTGGTTCCCACTAGGCCCGGTTGGAAGACTTTTTCTCCAAGAAGGTATGCTAGGCTGGCTGTTGCAAAAAATGCAACACCGGCTTCGCTATATAGGCGGCCAAACAAAGCGCATGCATTATCTCTTTCAAATAATGTTTGTTGGACGGTGGGGTGATCAAAAACGCATCTTACCATAGATATTTTCTCCAAATTTCGGGTAAATATTATGCAATTAGGGACTAAAAATAAAGAATTAAAATTCTATCTTAACACAAATTCTTATCTAGCTAGAAGAGAGCTTCTTGCGGAGATTTTCAAAAAATTGAATACGCTTTCTCATTTCCCGTTCAAACCCCCGCTCCTCTGGTTGGTAATAGGTTTGACGTTCCATCCCATCGGGAAAATAGTTTTGACCTGAGAAAGCATGAGGGAGATCGTGGTCATATTGGTAGTCTTTTCCAAACCCCTGCGTCTTCATAAGATGGGTGGGGGCATTTAAAATAATTTTTGGAGGAGAAAGGTGGGAGGTTTCTTCTGCAGATTTTTGAACCCGTTTGAAAGCTAGGTAGGCTGCATTACTTTTGGGGGAGAGGGCAAGGTAAAGAACCATCTCGCCTAAAGCAAGGTCTCCTTCAGGAGATCCTAACCGCTCGTAAGTTTTCCAGGCAGCAAGAGCCAGAGGAAGGGCTTGAGGGTCGGCAAGTCCCACATCTTCGATCGCCATTCGAACGAGACGGCGCCCCAAGTAGTTGGGGTCTTCTCCTCCTTCCAACATGCGCGCAAAGTAATAAAGGGCGGCGTCAGGATCTGATCCCCTTACAGCTTTATGGAGAGCAGAAATCAGATTGTAGTGACTGTCATCATGGCGGTCATAGAGGGAAGGCTTCTTTTGGATGCTATCATAAAGTGCTTGAAGATCGATCTCTCCTTCTTTAAGGGTTTGAAGGTTTTCAAGGGTATTGAGAAGGTGGCGCCCATCTCCATGAGAAAATCCAATCAAGGCATTTTTGGCATCTAGAGTAAGGGAGATTTTTCCTGATTTTTCTTCGAATCGTGTGATAATTTTCATGAGGGCTTCTGGGGCAAGGTTCTCAAGAGTGAGAACGCGCAAACGGGAAAGGAGGGCATTGTTGATTGTAAAAGAGGGATTTTCTGTAGTGGCTCCAATGAGAATCACCGTTCCATCTTCAATGCAGGGGAGGAAAATATCTTGCTGAGCTTTATTGAAACGGTGGATTTCATCGATAAAAAGAATCGGTTGCCCATGGGTCAGAGGGCGAGAGCGCGCCTCTTGGATGGCTTTTTTGATTTCAGCAATGCCATTCATCACTCCGGTGAAAGGAATGAAGGGGCGCTGAAAGGCTTTGGCATACAGGCGAGCAATTGTTGTTTTGCCACATCCGGGAGGTCCCCATAAGAGGATCGAAAGGGGGCGTTTCTTTTCAATCATTTTAGAAAGAAGAGAGACAAGGGAATCTTGCCCGACAACCTCATCAAATGTTTGAGGTCTGAGCTGTTCTGCAAGTGGAATAGACATGCATCTATTGTATCATTCTTGATGTTTTTTGGGGACCCAAGAAGGTTTGCGAAGTTGGTAAATCCCTAAAGGAATCGCAATCATTACCAAGAGCCCTCCCGCTAGGAGAAGCTCATAGGAAAAGAGACTTTGGATTTGAAAGCCGGTAGGGGGAATAAATCCGATGAAGATGGCGAATAGAGAGGCAAGGATTCCAATTGAGGAGACAAGCCAAATCCCTTTATGAGGGTGGGGGATGCGGTAAATGCGAGGTACATGTGGGTGAGAGTAGCGGAGACGGATGGCGGCAATAAACATGAACACGTACATGACAAGATACATCTGCGCCGAAAGGGCGCTGAGCACCCAATATGCCGTACTAAGTGTGGGCATATAGACAATCACAAAAGAAGAAATCGTGACGATGATCGCCTGGAAAAGAAGGAGGTGTGTCGGCATGCCATGTTTATTGAGATTTTGGAAAAAAGGAGGAAGGTTTCCATGAATTGAAGTGGTATGAAGCGCTTTAACCGGTCCCATAATCCAGGAGTTGACTTCAGCAACAGCACCGATGACGAGGAGAGTTGCCAAAAGCGGAAGAAGCCAGCTCAAATGATAACTTGCTAAATAAAGCTTCATGGCTTCCATCAGTCCGGCCACTAGGCTGATCTTAGCTTTAGGAATGACAATTCCAATGGAGAGAGCGCCGAGCATGACTAAGAGGAAGGTAATAATGGCTGCAATGATGATTGCTCGAGGGAAGTTTTTTTGAGGATTTTTTACTTCCCCTGCATAACCTGCTGAAACTTCGAGTCCTGCAAAAGAAAGAAAAAGTCCTGCAAGGAACACAAGGTTTCCTAATTGGCCAAAATCTGGGATCAGTTTATCAGCATGAAAAGGAATTTCGATCGGTTTTCCCATTCCCACCCATGTCACTCCCAGTCCAATAATGAAGATTCCTGGGATGATAGTTCCGGCAATGACCCCAATGGTGCTCACCAGGGTTGACGTTTCGACTCCAAAGTAGTTAATCAGCGTCATTCCCCAGAAGACAACGAGGACAACAGCTTGGATGAAAAACTTATTGTCTGCAAGCTCTGGGTTAAAGATGTAGGCAAGAGTGGCGGCAACAAAGGATAAGATGGCAGGATACCATGTCACATTGTGGACCCACTGCATCCAAATCGAGAAAAATCCCCACCTATCTCCTAAGGCTTCTCGGACCCACACATAAATTCCTCCAGACTTTGTCCATCCTGTCGCGAGTTCTGCAGAGACCAAAGCGCAGGGGACTAGGAAAAGAATCGCAACGGCTAAAAAGAAGAAGATCATAGACCATCCCAACTCGGACACAAGAGGGAGGTTTCGCAGGCTTGCCATGATCGAGACATTTAACATGGCCAAAACAAAGACGGGGATGACTCTTTTGGAGTTCGTAGAGCTAATCACTTTAATAGATCCTTCTTCTCGCTGAGCCAATCGATGATGTCTTGAGACTCATAAAGAGGCTTTCCATCTATAAATAGGCAAGGGACTTGAGACTTTCCCCCTAAGTGAAGGAGTTCTTCACTAGAGTTAGGGTCCTCTTCAATGTTTTTTAAGGGAATCTCAAGCTTTTGGCTTTCAATAAAATCAAGAACTTTTCTTGAGAAGGGGCAGGAAGGACTATAATAGAGGATTAAAATCGGGCGATGTTCATCTTCCATCGGGAACCTTGAAATTTTTAAGTGCTTTCTAAAACCTTAAGACATATAATTTTTTGCACTATAAGTAAAGGATTTTTCGTGTTTTCCATAGAAGATCTCGCCATGACTTATGGGGACCGTGTCCTCTTTCAAGGTGTCACACTTCATTTCTCTTCTAGACGGCGGTATGGCCTTGTTGGGGCCAATGGGGCGGGGAAGACAACTTTTCTCAAAATCGTTAGTGGAAAGAAGGAGGCAAGTCGAGGCACTGTTCAGATTCCAAAAGACGCACGTGTGGGCATGCTAGATCAAGATTATTTCTGCTTTGAGAAGGAGCCCATCAGAGACCTTGTGATCAGGGGAGACCAAAAGCTTTGGCAGGCTCTCAAACGGAAAGAGGCGCTCTTAAATAAAGAGAGACTGACACCAGAAGAGACGGAAGAAATCAGCGAGATTGAAGCTCAGCTTGTCTTGAAAGAAGGTTACCGCGCTGAAGCACGAGCCGCCCAACTCCTTAGTGGTCTTGGGATCGATGTGGATCGCCAGGAAAAGCCCCTAGACACTCTTTCTGGAGGCTATCAACTTCGTGTTCTCTTGGCGCAAGTTCTCTTTGTCGAACCAGAGATTCTTCTTTTAGATGAGCCGACGAACTACCTTGACCTTTTCTCTATTCGCTTTCTTGAGCGGTATCTACTTGATTACCCAGGAACGGTGATCTTAAGTTCCCACGACCGGTTTTTTCTTAACCAGGTATGCCAAGAGATTCTCGATATCGATTATGGAGGGATTCGTCGCTACGTGGGGAACTTTGACCACTTTTTGCAGCAAAAAGAAATTGAGACTAAAGCAAAAGAAACAGAGCTTGAAGCGCTTGCAAAAAGAAAAAAGGAAATCGGTCGCTTTATTTCCCGTTTCAAAGCCAAAGCTTCAAAAGCGAGGCAAGCCGGGTCTCGAGAAAAAATGATTGAAAAACTCGAAAAGGAAGAAAAAGCCTGCCAAATCCTTCCTTCTTCAAGACAATATCCCCACTTTCAACTGTCCTATTCGCGTCCATCGGGGCAGAGGACTTTAGTGGTGAAGGATCTTTCCAAGTCATTTGGGAAACATTCTGTACTCAAAGAGGTCTCATTTGAGATCGAGCGCCTCGAAAAAGTAGCAATTGTGGGCCCGAATGGGATGGGAAAATCGACACTTGTTGAGATTTTAACCGAGCACCTCCCTTTAGATAAGGGGAGCTTTAGGTGGGGGCCTCATGTACACTGGAAGTACTTTCCTCAGAACTTTCATCGTCTTCTTGGAGAGGAGATGACTGTATATGATTGGATGAGTGGTGTTTCCAAAGAGATTCCGGAGCAAAAACTGCGTCAAACACTCGGGCAAATGCTCTTTGATGAACATTCCCTGAGAAAAAAGGTCAAAAACCTCAGTGGAGGGGAGGGAGCACGTCTTGTCTTTGCTCATTTAATGGTTTCTGAGCAGAATGTGTTGATTCTAGATGAGCCCACGAACCACTTAGATATGGAAAGTGTAGAGGCTTTAATTCAGGCGCTGAAAAATTACCAGGGGACCCTAGTTCTAGTCAGTCATAACCGTTATTTTATTTCAGAAATCGCAGATCGTATTCTTGAACTGCGTCCCGATGGTTTCGTGGATTTCCGTGGAGGCTATGAGGAATTTGTGGAGCAACACGAGAGAGATTATTTAAGCCAAGCCCTTCCTAAGGGGGAGCACAAGGAAAAGAAAAATGCGGAAAGAAAAGAAGAGAGAAAAGAAAGAAATCGGCTCAAAAGGGAAATAGAGTCTCTAGAAAAAGAAATTGAAAGTTTCGATCAAAAGATTCAGAACATCCATCTTCAACTTGCCGCGCCTGATTTTTATAAAAATACGCCGCCTGAAAAGCTGCAAACGTTGATCAGCCAAAAAGATATGCTTGAAAAAAAGCGGGACGAAGGGTGGAATCTCTGGGAAGACCTAATGAACCAACTCGACACACAATTTTCAAAATAATGGAATTTTCAAGATAATTCCTAAGAAATTTGTAAGCGATTAGTTT
>JAGROF010000154.1 GCA_020440405.1 Chlamydiia bacterium | reverse complement strand
CCAGGAATTTTTCTTAAGGCATTAGGTTATGCAGGGGGAATAGGATGTGCCCTTCTCTTGGGACTTCTCCCCATCCTGATGGTTTGGGTAGGCCGCTACCGCAAGGATTATTCCAGGTTGAATGAGCAGCTTCCTGGAGGAAAGCCGGTTTTATTAATTCTGACGGCTTTTGTCATCTTTGAGCTTGCCATCGAATTCATTAAGGAAATCCTTTTATGACTTGCCCTTGTGGGTCGGGAAAAGACTACAAACAGTGCTGTGGTCTTTATATTGAGGGGAATGAGGATGCTCCTACGCCAGAGGCGCTGATGCGTTCTCGCTACACCGCTTATACACGAAATAATCTAGATTATATCGAGAAAACGATGCGAGGGGAAGCGCTAGAGCGTTTTGATCGCAGCCGTGGAGAAGGGGTTGAGTGGATCCAACTGACTGTCCTCTTTGCTGAAGAAAAGGGAGATGAGGGAACTGTTCAATTCATTGCGACGTTTCGCTACCAAGGCAAAGAACAAATGATGCATGAAGTTAGCTCGTTTGAACGGATTCAGGGCAAGTGGTACTACACGAAAGGAATCGTGAGTTAAAAGCAAGAAAGCTCTCCTTCCAATAATAGTGGTCAAGAAGGTCAGACGTATCATATCCCAAGATGTGGTAAGCAATGTAGAGCGCTTCAACGGAGGCCAACCCTCGCTTAGGATCAGCGCAATCGGGTTGCTTCCTAGGATAGGCTGTGCGAAAGTGTGAGGGGAGACTGCGCCGTGTCCAGTTCTCTTGTTGGGGAAGTTGCCGCTCCATCACTGCGGCATACTTCCAAGTCCCGTCGATGAGAAACAGGGGAAAGCGATCTTCAGGGGAAAGGGGAGGAGCATCTAAAGAGAGGAGAATTCCCCCTTCAATGAAAGGAATCGGATCTCTCGGATAGGTCAAAAAATGCAGATCCTCCCGCGATTCTAGACCGCGGAGACTACATTTTTTTAAATTTTCTCTACGGTGACGTAGAATAGTTGTCGCAAGAAATGGCTTCATTTTTTATACGTCTATTTTAACCCAAAGATGGGAATGGAGCAATATGATGTTAAAGCGTTGTCTGTTTTTTCTTTTATGGGGGACACTCTTTGCCTCTCCCCAAGTGACAAAAGATTATTCGAAGGGAAAAGATCTTGCAGAGGGACATCGTCTTCCCATGGCACTGCTTTTTACGGGATCTGACTGGTCAGAGCCTTCTAAAGCTTTGATGGATGAGATGTCTCAAAACCTTCCCTCTGAGTTAGTCTGTGTACAGGTTGACTTTCCTGAGCTGAATACACAGAGTGAAGCCATTTTAACGCAAAATCATGCTCTGAAAGAAAAATATCACATCAAGCACTTTCCAACGGTTGTTCTTTTAAATTCCCGAGAGGAAGAGATTGCGCGGATGGGATATCCCATTGGAGGAGTGGAAGATTTTGGGGAGTACTTGCGACAAGTGGGGCGGCGCTATTACATTTTGGAAAAGCGCTTTGAAGAGGCCAGAAAGAAAAAAGCTGTAGGAGAGCTAAAGGTTTGCTACTTTGAAGCTCAAGACATGGGAGCTGAGACCTTGGCTCAAGCGATTCTCCAGGAGGGAGGCGACGTGGTTCCTGAGCTGATGCTCGAAAAATATATTGCAGTGCGAGGGACGGAAGAGGAGGCAGTCCTAAGGGAAAAGCTTGAAGCACTGGCTTCCCGTGATATTGCCTCGCGTTTGGCCCTTCTCGATTTCCAAGAAAAGAAGAGTCTAGCCCCCTTGGAGCGCTTTATCGAACAGTTTGGGGAAAAGAGTGCGGATCATTGCTGGAAGATGCATCTTGTTCTTTCGGAGTTTTTAGAAGAAAAAGAAAAGGCCTTGGAACATGCTCAAGTCTCTCATCGGTATGCTCCAGTGGGAGAAAAATCTAACATCGAAAAGCTCATTTCCAAGATGTTATCTTCAGAATCTCCTTTGGAATCTCAAACAGAAAGCGCGACGGATTGCAGCTCACAAGCTTTCCATGAGTCATCCGCTTCCGAGACATACTAAGGCAGAGCGTTTCCATCGCACGGGTGATTGCGACATAAAGAAGGCGGCGCTCCTCTTCAATCCCTTCCTTGGTTTGAGATTTTAGATGAGGAATCAGGTGGTCTTCCAATCCGACAAGAAACACAACAGGAAACTCTAGCCCTTTTGCGCTGTGGAACGTCATCAAGTTAAGCTTATCGGCCCCAAATAGATCGTTTTTTTTGTCTTTATGATTATTGAGAAGCGTTGAAGATAAAAAGTCATGGAGAGAAGCTTCTTCTCCCTTTTCATAGGTTTGCATGGCAGAGATGAAAGTTTGAATATTTTCCCATTTTGCCTCTTGAACCGTATCGGTTTTGAATTCCTTCATTAGAGCAGATTTGTAGTCGATTGTTTCAAGGAGCCACTTTAACCCTTCTGAAAGAAGCGCAGAATCGAATGTCTTTTGCATCTCTTTGTAGAGGAGCATGAAGTTTGTGATTCCTTGAGAACCTCGGGAGGTTAGGGAAAGTTCTGGGCAGTTTCCTTGAGCAATGGCTTCCATCACTTTTAAGAGAGGGAGGCGCTTACTGCGATTGTATTGGGTGATGGTGTCGAGGGTTTGGTCTGAGATACCCCGCCTCGGATAGTTGATAATCCGGAGAAGGGCTTCCTGATCTTTGGGGTTCGCAAGGATGCGCAGGTAGGCCATGAGGTCTTTGATTTCGCCCCGCTCGAAAAACTCCATCCCTCCAAAGACTTGGTAGGGGATCCCTCGGACCCATTGTCCTTGGTTTCTCCAGACTGTTTGCATGAGGGAAAGCTCAAACAGGCGGGATAAATTGTTTGAGCGGTAGAGAATTGCCATATCCTTCCAGCGAAGATTTTTCTTTTCGCGAAACTCCAAAAGGCGCTGAATCACTGATTCGACTTCATCTTGTTCGGTCGGTGCGTTGAAGACCTCAAGAGTTTCCCCTTCCCCAGCGTTTGCTTGAAGGATTTTGTCATGGCGGTGCACATTATTCCGAATCACAGCGTTTGCTGCCTGCAAAATATGGGAGGTGGAGCGGTAATTCTGCTCTAACTTCACCGTTGTTTCAGCCGGGAAGCTTAGGATGTGCTCTACCTCTGCTCCTCGCCAGGCATAGATCGACTGGTCGTCATCTCCTACAACGCACAGGTTACGGTATTTCTGTGCTAAAAGAGAGGCAAGGCGATATTGAATAGGATTGGTATCTTGATATTCATCGATCATGATGTAGCGGAAGCGATCTTGGTAATGCTCCAAAAGATCTGGAAACGTTTCAAAAAGTTCAACTGTGAGGGTCAAGAGGCTATCGAAGTCAAGCGCATTGTAAGCGCGCATAGCCGTGCGGAGCGACGTATACACTGCTTGAAGAAACGGGTCTCTCACTTCCTCGGGGGGAAGCCCCTTTCCCTTCATCTCCGAAATCGCAGTCAGGATCGGTTCATAGTTGATCTCTTCTCCTTCATAGACATCATCAGCGACTTGCATGATTAGGCGTCGCATGTCTTTTTCATCATAAAGGGAGAATTTTTGGGTGAATCCTAGGCGGTGGATTTCCTTCCGGAGAATCCGCATGCAAAAACTATGAAACGTCGAGAGGGTGACTTGCTTAGCTTCTTCGGTTGAGACAAGGCTTGCGACTCGCTCACGCATTTCTTCAGCGGCTTTGTTGGTAAAAGTGAGACCCAAAATGGCTGTAGGGGGGATGCGTTTGTGGCGGATCAGGTGAGCGATGCGATGGACTAAAACGCGGGTTTTTCCACTGCCTGCCCCTGCTAAAATTAGGACATATCCATCAGTCGTTTCGACAGCTTTCTGTTGATTCGGATTGAGCTTTGCCACACCATGTATTCAAGTTTTTGAGTTCCTGAGCAACCTCTTCTGCTGTGAGGTCTTGATATCCCGTCCTCGGATGTACATTGAGCAAGAAGGCAGAGCCTAGCTGAGGGTAGCAGAGGCGGAATCCTTCGCGGACCACTCGCTTAAAGCGGTTCCGATCGTGTGCTTTTCCCCATTTCTTCGTGATCGTAATGCCAAGCCTTGGATGGGGAGATTCTTCTAAAAGGTAATAAAATACCAAGTGCTTGCCGACATATTTCTTTCCTTTTAGGTAAACTTCGCGGAATTCTCGTCTTGCAAGAAGACGCTTCAGCTTCGAAAAGGACAGGTTCATGCAGCTAGGGTTTTACGCCCTTTGCGCCGTTTTCGATTGATGAGCTTGCGTCCGCTGGCGGTCTTCATTCGGGAGCGAAACCCGTGCGTTTTCTTCCGTCTACGTTTGCTAGGTTGGTAGGTTCGTTTCATGATATGTCAACTCTTTATTCCATTAAACAAGAAACCATTCTACATCCTTATGCAAAAAAGATCAAGAATAGCAAAGATTTTACTAGTAAGATTTATAGGATTGGCAAGAAATCCCCAAGTTGGTATAGTGGAACCTATTAGTTGAATTTTAGGATACCCTTATGAAAGTACGCGCATCTGTAAAAGCTGATCCCGGTAAAGGGGATAAGATTGTAAGACGACGGGGCCGCCTCTATGTGATCAACAAGCGGAACCCGAATCGCAAGCAACGACAAAAAGGACCTGCTCGAAAAAAATAGGAAGACAGTGAACCAATCTCACTATTATAAACCCCATCTTTTCGAGCCTTTTTTCCCAGAATCTGAGATCTCTTTTTACCTTACTTTGCTAAGTATGGGATGCAAAGAGATCTCAGATTCTGAAAAAAAATGCTTCAAAAATCTGAAATTTCAAATAGTGAGATAGGTTCATGG
>JAGROF010000153.1 GCA_020440405.1 Chlamydiia bacterium | reverse complement strand
CAACCATCGCCGTTTTTAGATCGCTGATATCATACTTAATGTCTTCGTAGAGTTTATCTTCTTTCATAACGTTATTTCGAGGCCATCGTATGCAAGAAAAAAACCTTCAGGGAGCTCCTCTGAGGTTTTCTCATGGTCAATTTCGTGCGAAATATGGGTAAAATAGGTCTTTTTTGCTCCTGCTTTCTGAGCAAAGGCAATCCCTTCATCAATGGAAAGGTGTGCGATCGATTTTTCCCATCGCCTTCCACTCAATATTAATATGTCTAACCCTTTAAGGGAATCAAAAACTGTTTCCTCATACTCCATGATATCTGTGACATACGCGCAGTTTTTAAAGCGGAACCCACTGACTTTCATTCCGACTTGGCTATAAGAAAAATAAGAGACTTCAATCCCTTCAAAGGTTGTGGTTCCTAGATCTTTTTCCAAAAAGGAAAACTGAAGCTTGGGATCATGCACTTCATCCTTTGGCATAAAATAGTGGTAGCGCACTTTCAGCTCGTCATGGGTTTCTCGAGAGAGAAGGCAAGGAATCGGCTTTTTCTGCCGAAACGTATAAATGCGGAGCTCATCGAGACCTGCAATGTGATCATAGTGAGTGTGTGTGAGCAAAAGACCCTCTAAGGTATCAATCCCATACTTGAGCGCTTGTGTGCGGTAGTCGGGACCGATATCAACCAAAAGTTTTTTCGTCCCTTCCGTAATCAATACGGAGGGACGGAGGCGTTGATTTTTGGGGTCAGACGACCGGCATGTCGCACAAGAGCATCCAATCACAGGGATCCCCATGGATCCTCCTGATCCTAAAAAGAGAAGTTTCATGCGCTCCTCATCATCTCTGTAAGAGCCTTTCCTAAATAACCATGATAGAGAAGGCCACGTGAACCCATCCCTGTCATGACAAAAAGATTCTGTCCAATTTGACACGCAATGGGATGATAAGATTTGCTGCTTGTCACGCGCATCGCTGCGCGACACCCCTGCACTCTAAACGCCCCCATCGCCGGAAGGTACTCAGACGCTTGCAACAGGATTAAATCAGAGGCTGTTCCCAGGCAAGGGTCTTCGGTATGGTAGTTCCTCTCATAGGTTGATCCTAAATAGCATTGATCCTGTTTTTCACTCACTGCAAGATACCCCTTTCCCGTCAGACTCGTCTTTTCTTGCCAAAACTTCGGCCGATCACACACAAGAATTTGCCCCTTATTAAATTCTAGATCGAAGTGACGACTTTCTTCAAACAAGCGAATCCCTCCTCCTGCAGCTAAAACCACTTGGTCAAAAGCCCCTAAGTCAGAAAGAGCGACCTGGCGCTGTTCAAAGCGCGCCCCTCCCTTTTCACATACCTTCCAAAGTCCCTTTAAGTAAAGGCTCGCATGGACAGTGATTCCACTCTTCACGAAAATCCCTGGAAGATAATGGATACCTGGCGCAAATACATGACACTGCTCCGCACTCCACCACTCAATATCTTCCCTTTCTTCTGCGCGCTGTCGAAAAGCCTTTTCTTGTTTTTCATTCAGAGCCAGACGAAGAATGCCTGTTTCCTTATAGACTTCAGGGCCCACAGCTTCTAGTAAGCTTTTGGCCTCTCTAAGAGCCTCTTCGCCTTTCCAGGAAAGGCGT
>JAGROF010000152.1 GCA_020440405.1 Chlamydiia bacterium | reverse complement strand
CTTTATCCCCCCCGCAGATGAACTCCCCCTTTTAAACGGAGGAGAAACCGTCACACTCCTTGCGTATCTAGGAAAACAAACCACCATTCTATTTGATGATCTCTTTCCGATTGAAGACCGCTTTGTTTCCTTAAAAGATCTTCCGGGTGCACGCTCTCCCCACTTTCTGACCCTTGGAGAGTTTTTGACGCAAGCAAAGTCTCACCAAAAAGTTTACTGCACAAACCATGCTTTAGAAGAGCTGAGTGAAACAGAGCATCGGAGCCCTCATGTCAAGCTTGAGCTCTGTGACCAAACACTGTTCGCCAAACGGATTGCTCATGCGTTTGCTACGCTTCACGACTATTTTTGGGAAGACTGCGAAGAAGAACATCGCCTCCAAACTGCGCTTCAAGCAGATATCCCCACTCATTTTATTACCGCTTCGGAAGCAGAAGAAAAAGCACTCAAAGAAAAGATCCCTCATCCCTCAAGCCAACAGACATTCACGCGTGGTTACCTCTCCAGTGGATTTGTTCTGCTCGATGGTCCTTTAGCAATTCTCCCTTATACAGAGCTCACGAAACGGTACAAAGTCTCGCGGCAAAAATGGCGTAATACGTACCACACTCCCGCCGCAGAGTTCCATGCCCTGGAAAAAGGGGATCTTGTTGTCCATTTTCATAATGGAATTGGAAAGTTTTTAGGCATTGAAAAGCAAAAAAACCACCGTGGAGAAGATGAAGAATTTCTACTTATCGAGTATGCCGGGCATAGCAAGCTCTATGTTCCCCTGTCTCAATCGCATTTAATTAGCCGTTATATCGGGACAAAAGACGAATCCCCCAACCTCAATGTTCTTGGAACAAAAAAGTGGCAACAAGCTAAAGCCAATGCTCAAAAAGCGATCATTGGATACGCTAAAGACCTCCTTCAGATGCAAGCGGAACGAGAAACAAGGGGAGGCTTTGTTTTTCCGGAAGATTCCGATGACCTTTTCTTATTCGAAGAGGAATTCCCCTTTGTGGAAACAGAAGACCAACTCAGTGCGATTGCAGAGATCAAAAAAGATATGCGCTCCACCAAAGCGATGGACCGTTTGGTCTGTGGCGATGTGGGGTATGGAAAAACCGAAGTCGCAATGCGGGCTGCTTTTAAAGCAGTTTCTGATGGCGGCAAGCAAGTTGCTGTTCTTGTTCCTACAACCGTCCTAGCTATGCAGCACTATGAAACCTTTAAAGAGCGGATGGCTGATTTTCCCATCACCGTTGGGGTGGCCTCCCGCTTTGTCAAACCGAAAGAGGTCAAGCAGACCTTAGAAGGCGTTGCCAAAGGGTCTGTCGACATCTTAATCGGAACCCACCGGATCATTAGCAAGGATGTTCACTTTAAAGATCTGGGATTGATTATCATTGATGAAGAACAACGCTTTGGCGTGCGTGCCAAAGAACACCTTAAAAAAGCAAAAGTCGGTGTCGACTGCCTCACCCTTTCTGCCACTCCGATTCCGCGTACCCTTTATTTTTCTCTGATCGGCGCGCGCGATATGTCAGTCATCAACACGCCCCCTCAAGACCGCCTTCCCATTAAAACGATCCTGGCAGAACGGGAAAGCGAGCTGATTAAAAACGCTCTGATGCGTGAGCTTGCTCGGGATGGGCAGGCCTATTTTATTCATAATCGAGTCGAAACAATTCATAAAGTTGCTGAGGAGATCCGCACCCTTCTCCCCAACGCAAAAGTCGGTGTCGGACATGGGCAGATGCCTGCCGATGAAATCGATGCAATTTTTCATCACTTTAAGCAAGGAGAAATCGATATCCTTGT
>JAGROF010000151.1 GCA_020440405.1 Chlamydiia bacterium | reverse complement strand
AAGAAGCGACCTATTTTGAAGATATGGCCCACCTCTACAAGAAAAGAGACCTTGAAGGATTAAAGAAGCGTCATGCCCAATTCTTAAATCAACTTGAGACTCACATGCGCGATATGAATGATCGACGTGGCCGCGATTCTCGTAGTGATCTTCAGATCCAAATGCTCGACCGTATGATCAATCGCCTCTTGGAACACAACTTAAGACCTTTGACTGCTCAGCTCGAAGAAGGAAACCTTCAAAAGGTTGGAGAGCAGCTCCGCTTCCTTTCTCAAGTCATGCGTCAAGAAGAGCGTACATTAGCTGCCTTGCGTTATAATATTCGCACGCAAGAAAAGAGCGTGGGAGATCTTGTCTCAGAAGGTGCAAAGAAATTCGTCCGATGGGCCGCTGACAGTGCGTCTCCTGCAATCCAAGCTTATGTTGAAAGCCGCCTTAAGCCCCGTGCTGAAGGAATCCTTGAAATGACGAAAGATCCTAATGTCTTCACAGCTCTTTGCCGCTCAGCGGTTCGAGAATACCAACGATGGGAACGCAGAGAACCTGCAACAAGCCCTTTCAAAACGGTTTCGAGTGACGCAGCGCGCGCTCGTGCTAATGGATTTGAATTTGTATAGCCTATAATCCATCGACTTCATATGTTTAATATATGAAGTTGATGGACTGTTTATACCGATCCCCTTTGATGCCTTGGCTTGTGTGGGGACTTGCTGCTATTTTTGGATTGTACACCTTTCTGTTGCAGGGCGTTCCTAGCGTCATGATTCCTCAGTTGATGCAAACCTATAGAATCGACGTCGTTCAAATCGGGGTGCTCACCTCAAGCTTTTTTTACACTTATATCATCATGCAAATCCCAGCAGGAATCATGGTCGATTTATGGGGTCCCCGACGGATGATTAAGATCAATTTCCTTCTTTGTTCGATTGCCATTGGATGGTTTGCCTATTCCCACACTTTTTGGGAAGGGCAAGTGAGTCGGATGCTTCAAGGATTTTTCACCTCCCCTGCCATTATCTGTGCATTTTGCTTAGGTTCGAGATGGATTAAGCCCGCCCTTTTTACTTTGGTTGTCGCCCTCACGGAATTCTTAGCCCTTTCTGGAGGGGTGATTGGGGAAGGGGGACTTGCCAAATCTGTGGCCTTATTCGGATGGCGCGAAACAATGATTGCTGTGGCAGCCGTTGGCCTTCTCTTAACATTTCTTTCCCTTTTCTTGATCCATGACTTTCCTGACCATGACCAACCTCTAAGCAATGGGCAGTCCCTTAAAGAGATTTCCATAAAGACTTGGAAAAGTTTGATGCGAATCATCTCGATCCCTAAACTGTGGGTTAATGGGATCTACGCAGGGCTTGTCTTTGGAATATTTCCCGCTTTTGCTGCCCTTTGGGCCGTTCCCTACTTTCACACCCGTTATAAGATTCCTATGGACCAATCAGCCTTCTTAGCCTCTTGCTACTTCTTAGGGGCGTGTGTAGGAACTTTAACACTCGGATGGATTTCTGTGCGTATGACCAAAAGACGCTTTCTAATGATTTGGGGGACTTTGATCTCCTTTCTCCTCGCGCTATTTATCCTCTACGTTCCCCACATTTCGATACACTTCATGTTTGTTCTCATGTTCTTCTTTGGATTCTTCTCGAGTACCTACGCCCTCTCCTTTGCCCTTGCTGGCATCTATGTTGACCATTCTGCAAAAGGGGTCGCTATGGGGTTTACAAATATGCTCTGTATTGCTTTTGGAGCCCCGATCTATCAGCCACTTATCGGCTTCCTTCTTCAATGGACTTGTACCTGCGAGCCACTCAATAAGATTAATCTCGTTACCCATAACGACTATACAGCCGCTTTGACCGTTCTTCCTCTTTCTCTCTTCCTTGCTTTTATCTTAGCTTTCTTCGTGAAGGAGCCGACAGATCAACCCTGTCGCATCCCGAGGAATTCCTAAGGTTTCCCGCGTTAGCTTTAGAAGCTTGACCGCCCCATCTGCCTCGACAATCCATACATTTTTCCCCGCTAGCGCTGCCTTCACTCCAATCGATGAGCGATGGATCACTACCGTTTCTGCCTCCCCAATTGCTTGAAGCGAAGAAGCCTCCCCAATCTGGGCCCCATAGCTCCGCTCCAAACGCCCCTCAGTTCTCGGATGAGGATACACAATTGCCTCTGGAAAATGCATCAAAGCGGCTTGAAACGCCTCTTCATAATCGTCATCATACCCCCCAAAATACACCACACGCCCTGGAATCTCTTCATACGCCCCAACCCCTTCCTCAAAGCAGTCCATGTCGGGATTTCCCACTACAATGGCATCGACAACGCTTGAGGCTGCAGCTTTTTGGCTCGGAACCAAAAACCAATCGACAGCTTGCTCAAATTCCCGGATCAAATCAGCATAAGGAATCCGATCGATTTCTAATGCATTGTCATAGTAACAAACGGTTTTTGAACTCCCCCGAAACGCTTGCACATACTGCAGCTGCGCCCGCGAAGCATCTCCCACAACCAGCACATCGGGCGCCTTTTCGCAGACTTCCACCGAAGCATACCGGTCTCCCCGCTCCAGAGCGATCACCCTCACCTCTTCCCCTCTCTCTCGCAGCGCTTCGACCACAGGCATCAGCGCCACGGTCTCCCCTACATCATAGAAGACAAACAGGTAATCGGCCCACAAAGCCCAAGGAAGCAAAAAAAGTAAAAGCTTTTTCATGGCATGAATCTATCCAGTATTAAAGGATTTACTGGATAGGTTCATAGATGATACCAAAAAAGGCAACAAAATTAAATACTTTTGAGCCACCGAGAGCACAGAGGGCACAGAGATGTTTTTTACTTTTTCTCTGTGATCTCTCAATTCACATACACCCTCTAAGTGTATTTCGAGCGACAGTATGTTTCTTTAATAAAAAAAGAACTTACAATCAGGCCAATGAAGAAGCAAGCAGGAACCACAGTCAGACCAATATGGTAATTACCCACTGTGTAGATCGGCACTCCATAAAAATCAGAGCTTCCCGACCAAAAAATATGGAGCAAAAACCCCACTAAAGGTTGAAAGAGCGCTCCCCCTGCAACAACAGCCATATTGTTTAATCCAATAGCGGTTCCTGTCACAGTAGGTCGGTTATTATCCTTAACCAGTGCAAAAGATAGAATTTGACCAGAAGAAGCAATTCCAATTCCTAGTAGGAGGGGAAAAGCCATTACGAATGTGATTCCTGGCAGGTAAAAGAGGGTGAGCGAGCAAAGAAGGCCAATGAAAGAGGTCAATCGCAAGAGAAGGCACCGCCGCCCCAACTTATCAGAAAACCATCCTAAAAGAGGGCTCATTCCTCCCACTCCAATCCAAACTAAAGCCATCGCCAGAGCCGCAGAGGTTGTCGGAACATCAAAACGGACCCGCAGATAGGGCACTCCCCACAGCGCAGCAAAAACGGCCATCGGCCCCCACCCACAAAACGCATAAACAGCAATCCACCATGTTTGCGAGGAGCGAACGATTTCCCTAAGCTCCCTGAAAAGATCATGCCGTTTGGGAATGTGACGCTCATCGTAGGGATTATCTCGCACAATCATGAAACAAAGAACCGTTAACAAGAGCCCAATGAGCCCAAAGAGAACCATGACCACACGCCAAATAACCCGATCTAATAGCCAAGCAATCGGCAGCTCTCCACACAAGGCTCCAATCGCCGCTAGAAACTGAGCAATTCCGACTAAAAAGGCAAAGTGCCTAGGAGGAAACCAGCGTGCTGCAACGATTAAAACCCCCACAAATGCAAAAGCTGAACCAATCCCCATTAAAAACCGTCCCCAAGCAGCCCAAACTAAGTGATGGGTGAAGGCAAAGAAAAAAGCCCCCGCTGAGCAAATGAAAACAGCTATCGTTATGAGCCACCGCGCACTAAAACGATCATACAGGAGCCCCACAGGGATTTGCATAAGGGTATAACTATAATAATAAAATGAAACCACCACCCCTAGAGTGGCAGCTCCAATTGTGAAGTCATACATCAGAGATTGCGTCATGACGCTTGGAGACACTTGCAGCGCCATCTCAAAAAGAAGAAAGAGAGACACCAAGGTGTAAATAAAAATTCCAAGAACCCGTTGGTCTTTATTCATAATTATTCCTATACAGCTTTGCACATATGATGAAAAGGTGTAAAATAGATGGGATGAAAATTGCTGTAGCTCTTTCAGGTGGAGTCGACTCCGCCACCTCTCTTTACCTCCTGAAACAGGAGGGGCATGACCTCTTTGGTCTCTTCATGAAAAATTGGGAAGAGGAGCAAGACGGTCATTGCATTGCAGAGCAAGATGCTGAAGATGCACGGGCTGTTTGCGACCTTCTCGATATCCCCTTCTACCCTGTCAACTTTGCTCAGGAGTATTGGGACCATGTGTTTTCTCATTTCCTAAAAGAAATTGAGTCAGGGTATACCCCCAATCCTGATATCCTATGCAATCGAGAGATCAAATTCAAAGTCCTTTTTGAAAGAGCCAAAGCTCTAGGGGCTGATGTCTTGGCAACAGGACACTATTGCCAAACAGAAAAAGGAGCTCTTTTAAAGGGAAATGATCCAGAAAAAGATCAAAGCTACTTTCTCTATACCCTCAAACAATCGATTCTGGAGTCGGTCTGTTTTCCTATTGGTCATTTAGAAAAAGCTGCCGTTAGACATTTAGCTAAAGAAGCTCAGCTTCCTGTGTTTAATAAAAAAGACAGTACAGGCATCTGCTTTATTGGAAAGCGGAACTTCAAAACATTCCTAGAGCACTATCTCCCTCACGAACCAGGGGTCATTGAAACGATCGACGGAAAAAAGATGGGAACTCACGATGGAATCTACTATTACACTATTGGGCAACGGAAAGGAATGGGGATCGGCGGCCCTGGAGAGGCATGGTTTGTCGTCGACAAGCAAAAGGAATCGCGCAAACTGATCATTGCTCAAGGAGAGAATCACCCTGCTTTATTTGCTCCAGCGCTCACAGCTACCGACATCTCATGGGTCGGAGAGGCTCCCTCCTTCCCCTTGAAGTGCAGAGCAAAAATCCGTTATCGACAGGAGGAACAGCCGTGCACTGTGACAGAGCAAGGAGGGACCCTTCACGTTATGTTTGAGACTCCACAGCGGGCCATCACTCCACGCCAATCAGTGGTCTTCTACGACCACACGGTTTGTCTCGGCGGCGCGATCATCAAAGAGGCGCTTCCCGAATAGAAGGAGAATCACCGCTACAAAAACAGCTCCTGGCACCCCAAACTCCAAGATTTTATGGCCCAAATGCCCTTGAAGAGTAAAAGCGGCTCCACTGGCGATCCCACTTCCCAAAACGACTCCTCCAAGCTCCCGAAACGTCATCCCCATCTTCCACCCTTTGAGCCTGCTGCGGAGCCCTAAAAAGTTGCACCAAGCTCCAATACTTGTCGCAAGTGCCGTGGAAATGGGCCCCCATCCCCAAGCAAAAATGAATAAGGAGTTCAGCCCCAAATTCACCCCCACTGTCAGCAAAGAAAACAGTGTGGCTGTTCGGAAATTCCCTTGCGCGTAAAATACCGCAGCGTAGTACATCACAAGGGTGGAGGGAACGAGCCCTAAGGCATACGCTGAAAGACACCAGGCCGTCTGCTCCGTCGCATGCGCCGAAAAACTTCCATGCCCAAACACCAAATCAATCGCAGATAGCCCTAAAACACAAATCGCAAATGTCATTGGAATCATCAGCATGAGAACCCGACGGCATCCAAATGAAAAAATCTCCCGTCCCTTTTCATGTTCCCCTCCCTTAATAGCTCGCGAGAGAACTGGAACCAATGTATTGACCGCCGCAATCCCAAAAATCGCCAAAGCAAGCTGCTGAAACCGGTTGGCATACCAGAGATATACCGGTCCCGAAGGATGGGCAACCCGCGCAAAAATCGCATCGAAAAAGGCATTGATTTGCACTGCCCCAACTCCAAGCGCTCCCAAACTAAATGCTTTGGCTAATTCTTTCACCCCTCGATGAAGTAGCGAACCTTGAAACCACCCTTTCCACGTTAAGTCTCCCCGCAGCTGCCAGGCCGTGGCTACCCACTGAATCACAAACCCTCCTAACACCCACTTAGCCAACCCGGCCATTGCCTCATGGATTTCTGCATGACGCAAACTAAGCGCCCCTGCCATCCACATGACATTACATAAAAAAGGCGCCATACTCGAGACAAAAAAGCGGTTATGACATTGCAAAAATGAAACGTTCAGCCCATACAAAGAGATAAATAAAAGGCTCGGAAGCATCCATCCCGTTAGATGCAAAATTTCTGAATGTCCCCATACCCATAACCCCCCTTCCACTCCAAGGATAATCGCTAAAACCAATCCCCCAATTAAAACACTTAGCTTTTGAAAAAAAACAGTCGCCTCTTCCCGATTTTCCTGACGGATCCCTTCAAACTGAGGAATAAATGCCGACTGCAGAGGCCCCTCCCCAAAAAACCGCCTTAAGACATTCGCAAAACGAAAGGCTACAATAAACGCCCCGACCGCCGCGTGATCTCCAAAAGCATACGCCATTACCAGGTCTCGCCCCAACCCACTCACACGGCTCAACATCATCCCTGAAAAAAACCGCTTCAGTCCCGATCCAAAATATTTTCCAAGTTGCATGGACCTATCCCTCTACTAGAAATTCTAAGATTTTGGAGCATTTTTTTTCAGTATCTGAGCTCTCTTTGCGCACCATACTTGATAAAGTAGGGAAAAAAGGCCTATAAGATTGGGGTTTATCATATCGGAATAGGTTCATGTCCTATTTATATCAAAACCTCAATTAAGACTCACTCTTCAAAATAGCGTTGCCACTCTTTTTGAATCACCAGGCAGCCCTTAGGCTTTTTAAATAGGCGCCGCATCCTAGCCACACCATCATAAATGTAGTCTAAAAGAGTAGAAGGCCACTTTTGCAAAAACCGCGCGATTCCTTTCCAAGGAGAGCGCAGCTGCATCATTAGCTGCAAAACCGCTTGAGACTTGACAAAGAGTTTTCCTGAGGATGCATCAAAAAGCAAAAGGCTATCAGGTGGAGTTCCCCATCCCTGAGCAGCCTGCGTTTTCTGAAACACTTTCCCATGAAGAGGAGAAAAGATCACTGGGAATGTCTTCCCTTTGCGCTTTAAGGCAAACCGCACACAAAAGTGGCACACGCCACACGTGCCATCATAAAATACTCTCATGTCTCCCCTATAAGTAAAAAGAGTCCTGCTCCTAAGGAGGGTGGGCGTCGTCAACCTTCTTAATGTAAGTGGGTTCGTCACCTAGGAGAGGCAAATTCCAAAATTCTATTTGCCTTTTCCTAGCGGTCTGATCCCCTAAAAAAGCTTGTAG
>JAGROF010000150.1 GCA_020440405.1 Chlamydiia bacterium | reverse complement strand
AACCGCTCCTTAATAATAGGTTAATCAAATTATCTTTAGAAAACGGCAGATTCTTTTCTTAGAGGATGTATACCCAAACAACTTCAAAAATTTTATTTTTAGCTGCACCAAGGCAACGCAATTTGCCGATCATAAATGACTTCATATTTCTAATATTAGGTCATTTATGATCGACAAATTTCGACAGCTTTCGCGTTGCCCAAAACCAATTTTTGAAGTTGTTTGGGTATATCCTGGTATTAGAAATTCAAAGATTTTGAACCACCGAGAGCACAGAGGACACCGAGAGTTTTTTTAATTCTTCTTTCTCTGTGATCTCTGCGTTCTCTGTGGTTTTTTATTAAGGCTTTTAGAAATTGACGGTGCCTCGAGTGGTTAGCCCATGGAGTGCGACAAGACCTGTATTGAGCCATGTTTCCTTGGCTTGGTCTGCAGGACCACTTGTGGAGCGAAAGACTTCCTGAAGATTTGTCCAGATCGTTAGCTCATATCCTGCAAAAAGTTCAAAGCGCCACGTTGCGAAGCTCTTTTGGTAGGAAGGACCTAGGAGGAACTGCGTAGTAAATGAAGTGCGATAGTCGCTTAGGCGCACATCGCGAATTGGAACAGCAGGATTGTCTCCTGCTTGAGGGATTGCACTGGTTTTTTGCTTGGCGTGGTTTTGGTAGTGTCCAACAACAAGACCAGTTGACATCCGCCCAGATGCATAAAAGTCCCGTCCCCAGAACCAGTCAAAACCCAGCCCAGCGCGAAATCCAAAACCCCAATATTCCCAGCGGTTACTGATGAAGGTGTTATTAAGCTGGGCATCAAAGTAGCGGACCTTCCACCCTTGGTGGATCCAGACTCCCGTAATCCCCCCTAAAAGCTTAATCCGAAGATGAGGATTATCAAAAGGATGGAACACACGGTTCGCCATTAGGTCTGCAAGTTTATAATGGAGGTGAATATGAGAGGTGATATGATCAATCGGAGCGGGAAAAATTTGAGGATAGGTCCCAACAATAAAACGGCTTTCATTTGCAGGAGGACGCTTGGCACGGTCATGCCCCTTGACGTGGATATAAGTCCATTGGAAATCCGCTTCCCAAAAGTTGGGGGCCCGGTAATACCCAACCGCAAACCGATATCCTGGATCCCAGTCAAAACGAGCACGTTCAATGTCTCCTTGAGCATAGGAAGGGCTTGGCCCCCATGAGGGGCTACGCATCCGGATTGCATAGTCTAGAGCCCCTTCACTGACAGTCCAATAAAGAAACTCTCCACTGATTAAAAACGCTGCATCATCTTTATTAAAAAGATCTGGCGCATTTTCCTCTTCTTGGTGAGCAAAAAGAAAAAGTGGAACGATAAATAAGAAAAGGAGCTTTTTAGACATCGCGAGACCCTTCATGGGTTGAACACTTGGTGCAGGTTAGACTGGGAGTGATCATGTGGCTCAATTGTTTTGAAATGGCATCAAGAACGATTGCGTTTTGCCCCTCATTGGGAATGATCAAGTCTGCATGGGCTTTGCTGGGTGCAATATGCTGCAAAAACATGGGGCGCACTGTTGAGAGGTATTGGTTCATAATGTCGGGGAATTTGCGTCCCCGTTCATTTTGATCTCTTTCGATCCGTCGACACAGACAAATATCCATGTCGGCATCGACAAAAATTTTCATATCAAAAAGAGAGCGCACTTCTGGGACCGCAAGGACTAAACATCCCTCTAGAATAAGAATACTTTTGGGCTCCACTTTGACCGTTTTTTCAACGCGACTATGGGTAGTAAAATCATAGACGGGACATTCGATCGCCTGACCTGCTTTCAACTGCTTGAGATGAGCGGTTAAAAGCCCGAAGTCAATCGAGTCAGGAGCATCGAAATTCGTTTTAGCACGATCTTCATGGGGGAGATGAGAAAGGTCCTTATAATAGCTATCTTGGCTAATGACCACGACCTGATCTCCTAAAGCATTTTTCATCTTCGTGGCAAGGGTTGTCTTTCCTGCCCCTGATGCCCCTGCGATTCCAATCATCATCGGAGAGGCAACAAGAAACGATTGAAAAATCAGACAAAAAAACAGAAAGAATCTAGACATCAAAATCTCGATCCATCACCGTTTTTCTTCCATCAGCCTGAGCATTGGTCACCGCCTTTTCACACGCTCTTTCGACGATGCGAGTCAAGGATTCCATGGCTGAAGCAGAGGTGTTCATCCCTGATTTTTCTTTGATTTTCTTCTTTACTTTACTAACAACAGCAAGAATTTCCATAAAGGTTCCCTTAGGGTTGATGATTAGATTAACATTCTTATAGCGAATTTTTTATTTATACCCAAACAATTTCAAAAACTGGTATCGTTGTCACATGAAAAAGGAAGATTTGATCGGAAAATGGAAGATTCAGCGAGAAATTTCTGCGCTGGATGGGACCTCAAAAGGAAAGATGTGGGGGAGTGGTTTTTTTGATCTTTATGAGGGAAACCAACTGCTGTATCAGGAGCATCTTTACCATGAAACGGAGCATGATGAGCTTTTAACGGCAACGAAGTTTTACCGGTATCATTTTAGCGCCGAAGCGATTTCCATTTACTTTTATCGGGAAGAAGAAGGGCGTCTTTTTATGACGCTTCCGATTAAAACTCCTGTCTTGAAAGGAAACTCTAAGTGCGGAGAAGATGGCTACTCTTTGCAGTGGACATGGGTGAATGAAGAGACCTTTTTGACGCGGTATCAAATCATCGGACCGAAAAAACAGATGATGATTGAAAGTGAGTTTCGCCGATGAGAATGATTATGGGAAAACATGCCATCGAAGTAGTGGTTAAACAAAATCCTGAGCGGATTGTACAGATTTATTCCCATAAAAAGGATTATCCATTTCCTGTCACTGTGGTTTCTAAACAGAAGCTTGCCTCTATGGTTGGTTCTGAGTCCCACCAAGGACTTGTAGCGGAAGTGAAGGAACGGGAGTTTTTAACGCCTAAGGAGTTTTTAAAAAAGGCTCCTGAAAAGAGTTTGGTGTTAATGGTCGATTCGATCAATGACCCTCAAAACTTTGGAGCGATTTTGCGCGCAGCGGAATGCTTTGGTGTCGATGCAGTGATCTATTCGAAGAATCGCAATGTGGGCTTAACTCCTGCTGTGAGTAAAGCCAGTGTGGGAGCGTCGGAAATCGTTCCCCTGATGCCAGTTTCAAACCTCTTTGATACACTGAAAAAATTTCAAGAGGAAGGGTACTTTGCTGTTGCTGCTGAAGCTAAAGAAAAGTCCCAGATGCTAAGTACTTTTGAATTTCCCCAGCAAACACTTTTAATAATGGGGGCAGAAGGAAGTGGGATTCAACCCCTTCTCTCAAAACACTCTGACTTCCATGTCATGATTCCTATGCAGGGGATGATCGATTCTCTCAATGTTTCTCAAGCAACAGCTGTCTTATTAAATCAGTATGGATTAAAATAATGATAGGGGGGAAACGATATGTCAAATGGAGTGAAGCTATCCTCTTTAGAAAAAAGGGGAAATAAATACTGGTACCGAGGGCGCTATTGGGCTCTCAATCAACCTGTGAAGTCAACAGCAAAAGGGAAAAAAATGATGGTTTTGGCAACGAAAACCATTAATGGTGAGCGGCGTGTTAAAATCGTTCACTTTGGAGCCCTTGGGTATGGCCACAATTATAGTCTAAAAGCAAAGCGTAATTATTTAGCCCGCAGCGCAGGGATTCGTAATAAGTACGGGGAGCTGACAAGAAATGACCGTTGGAGTCCGAACTATTGGTCTCGCAAGATCTTATGGCCTGCAGGAAAACGCGCTACAGGACCTAGGACGACACAAAAAGTTGCCTAAATTCCTTTAATCAGGCCGCCATCGCATGCGATGGCTTGGCCTGTAATATAGGCGGCAGGCTCAGAGGCTAAGAAGGTGGCTAAAGCGGCAAACTCTTCGGGTTTTCCGAGCCGTTTAGTGGGGACCTGTGCGGCAAGTTCTTCCAAAGGAACTTTAAAGTCTTCCATTCTTTGCGTATGAGTGGATCCAGGCATAATGGCATTGACCGTAATTCCTTCAGCAGCAACTTCAAGAGCAACGGTTTTCATGACTCCTAAGAGGCCGGGGCGGTAGGCATTGGAAATCGTCAGCTCAGGAATCGGTTGTCTAGAGGATGTCGATGTAGAAAGGATAATCCGTCCCCATTTGTTTTTTTTCATAGCAGGCAAAACGCCTTGAATGGCTTGAATGGCAGACATCCAAAGGCCGAGGTATCCCTTTTCCCAATCTTCAGCGCTCAGTTCAAGGAAGCCTCCCATTGGAGGGCCCCCTGCATTAGTAACTAGAATATCGACAGGGCCAACGGTTTCCACGATCTTTTTTCCCGCATCTTTTTCCAAGAGATCGCAAGCAAATCCCTGTCCATTTGGGAGCTCCCGGGCCGCGCTATCAGCACGTTTCTGCTGTCTTGAGGTGAGAGCAACCCAGGCCCCTTCTTCAGAAAGAGATTTGGCAATTGCAAACCCAAGCCCTGAAGACGAGCCAAGGACTAGGGCTTTTTTTCTTTTTAGTTTAAGATCAATTGATTATCTCCATGAGTGTTAGGGCGACCCCATTGGTCCAGCCAAATCCTTGTTGCAGTTCATACTCCCCGCGAGCGACTTGAGCTGTGCAGTCGCGCACGTTGTATTTCTCGAGAAGGGTTCCCTTTTCTTGAAAGATTTTTTCGTTTAGTGCGAGCCAGCGACGGGCGCCTTCAAGGGCTAAGTCGGTATATCCATAGTTAAGAAGCCCTTGAATCGTGATCCACTCGAGAGGAGCCCACCCATTTGGCATATCCCATTGATGGATGCCTTCAGTCAATGAGGTGACAAACCCTCCTTTGAGGAGGAAGTCCTTTTCGAGTTTCTTTGCCACAAGATCTGCTTGCTCATCGGTAGCGGCTTTGACAAAGAGAGGGGTGGTGGCGGCAAGGGAATAGGTTGCGGTATGCCTTTTTGTCTTAGCGTGATAGTCAAAAAAGAAGTTCTTTTTCCAGAATAGCTTTTGAATCGCTTGTTTTCGTTCTTTGGCTGCCTTGGCGTAAGGGGAAGGGTTTTTAGAAAAACGAGCGAGGGTCTCTTCAACGGAGTAGAGAAGACAGTTGAGATCAATGGGAAGGATATCGAGAGCCCAAATTGTGGAAAAGGACTTTTGGTCTTCGAGCCAGCGAGAGCTAAAATCCCATCCTGATGCGCACGCAGCGCGCAGATGGCGGAAAAATTGGGGGTTTTCACTCTGTTTGGAGAGCTCCATCTCCCGTTTATAGGCTTCAGGGCGAGGAATGTTGAGCGCATCAAAGTAATGATTGAGCTGAAACCCTTCCGGAAGAGAGAGGGTGTGGTTCATCCAGTAGCGGTATTCTTTTTCTAAGGAAGGAATGTGGGAAAGAGCAAAATCTTTTTCCCCAGCCTCATAAAGGAGGGTGAGGAGAAGGGCGAAATAGGGGGGCTGGGACCGAGAGGCAAAGTAGACCCGATTTCCATTGGGAATAAACCCAAGATTTTCAATGAGAAAGGTGAAATTCTCCACCATGTTTTTAATCCAGTTGAGATGACCACTTTCTAAAAGACCTAAGGCAGTAAAGTAACTATCCCAATAAAAACATTCGCGAAAACGTCCTCCTGGCACAATATGGGGGTGGGGAAGAGAGATCAAGGAGCTATAAGGAGAAGGGGCTTCCATCTCTTTCAAAAGAATGGTCCACATCTTTGAAATATAGTCCTTCATATTAGAAGCTTTAGGGATTTGATCCTCTTCTGTGTCAGGAAGGGTAAAGTGCGTCTGAATAAAGGCGCTTAGATCGAATCCATCTTGATCTCTTTCTTTTTCAAAAGCTTTGAGAATTTCTTGAGGATTGGAGCGGGGAAGGGCATCGACAAACGTCTTTCCATCTTTAAAGAGCCCTTCTTTTTGCACCCTTTCAAAAAGGGGGCCTGAAACTTGAATCCATTCTTGCATCTTCATTCTGTTTAACATAGGGAAAAATGAATAAAAAGCAATTGACAAAGCGGGAAAATTTTGCCAGAAGAAAGATGTAGAGCCACAAAGTAGCAGGTCGGGGTAATTCATGGAAGGGGGGAAATCTTCCAAATCTTTTTGGGAACGCGTTTTACTCATTAATCCCTATTACTTTGCGCTTCTTTTAATAGGGATGATGAGTCTCAATGTCTACCACGTCTTGACGCTCGATCAAGCTTGGACACTGTCACCGATTTATTTCTTAAGCTATGCCTTGATGGAGAGTGTGTTAGAGGTTTTGGTGTTTGTTTTCATTGGAAACTTGATCAAAACCTATCTTCCTAAAGGGTGTTATTACGGGTTTATTAGTTTTTGCTTTCTATTCTTTGCCCTTCACTATGTGGACTTTATCTTGACGCGGTTTATGGACATTTCCGTATTTTATGGGTTTTATTGGGTCTTTGATGAAAGTCTCGAGAATTTTATTGAACTTCTCCATTTAACAGGGATTAGCATTCAGCTCTGGTTGTTGATTCTAGGGGCTGTATTAGTCGTGATTCCTTTGACGGCAGTGCTTTTATATCGGTTAACAGGCAAGTTTGCGCAGAAGCCGCTTAAGATCACCCATAAAGGATTGGTCAAAACTCTTTGTTGTCTTCCTTTGGGGCTACTAGCATTGGATCTCACGATGACGCCTCGCATGAACCGGCAAGATTATCATTATTATCAAAGAATTCTTCCTTGGAAATCGACGTTGATTTCTCAAGAGGAACCGATCATCCATCTCACAAAACCTTTGAAAGCGCTTTCAGGAGAGAAAGAGATATTAAGGCGTGTACACTCGGTTCCCTTAGCTGTTGAGCATAAGCCGAACATTTATTTGTTTGTGGTTGAAAGCCTTCGGGAAGATATCATGACAGCAGATGTGGCACGTCATATCGATGCGTTTCGAAAAGAGAACGTCCGCTTTGGAAAGACGTATTCGAATGCCAACTGCACGCAAGAAGCTTGGTATTCCATTTTTAGCGGGAAATACCCCTTTCATTGGGCTGAGGCAAAGAAGAACCATTCAGGAAGTATTCCTTTACAAATTCTCAAAAAGATGGGGTACGATATCCATGTCTATTCCGCAGCTCAGCTAAAATATTATGGAATGGATCCCGTAATGTTTGGGAAGAAACACTACCTTGCAGATTCCTATCACGTGTTTCCCCATTACTTTCCAGTGGAAGCTTGGGAGTCAGACCAAAAAGCGATTGAAACATTTTTGGTGGATTCGAATAAAAAGTGGGCCAAAGAGGGGAATGTCTTCATCTTCTTTATCGAATCCACCCATTTTAACTACAGTTGGCCTAAGGATTATCAGGCGCCGTTTACTCCCTATAGTTCTGAAAGAACGCATCTTAGAGTCTCTAACTCGATCAACAATATCGAACTGATTAAAAACCGGTATCGGAACTCGATTCATTACATGGACTGTCTTTTTGGAAAAGTCATAGACCACTTAAAGGAGCAAAACCTCTATGACGATGCCGTAATCCTCTTTACTGCAGATCATGGGGAAGAATTTTTCGAGGAAGGGCAACTTTTCCATGCGTCTCATTTAAGCCAGATGCAAACCGAACCTCCCATCTATATGAAGCTAGGAAGTAATCAGCGGGCAAAGGAGCTCAATCTCAAAGAAATGAGAATTTCACAAGTCGATTTGTTTCCCACGGTGATTGACTATCTTTTGGGGAATCAGCCCTATGATGTCTTTGATGGAGAATCGATCTTCAAAGAAGAAAGAAACCCATATATTATCTCAGCGCGTTTCAATGGTCCTCGGGCTCCCCGAGAATTTTTCATTCATGACGGAGATCAGAAGTGCATTTTTCGCTTTCAGGGGAGGCAAGATTTGGAGCTCCGGGTGGTAAAAGGGGCAAATGGGGAAGTTCTCGAGCCTTCAAAAGAAGAAATCCAAGAGCGGTTCTCTCCAATCTTTAAAAGCCTATTCAATTAACGTCCTGTGCAAGAAAAATACCACAGAGAACAAAGAGATCACAGAGAAGGCGTTTTCTTTCTCTGTGCCCTCTCTGCTCTCTGTGGTGATTCTATTCACGCTATGTTTAAATTTTTTTATATGTTTAATAATCAACAATTTAATTCATTCTATTGACATGTAATGATGTAATGTTGTACCATTACATATATGGACAAAGATGGTTGGCGTAAATTTATCCAGGTTTTGACTCATGTGGACGACCCCAAAACACTAGAGACGCTCTCGAAGCTCTTCTTTACCCCTGAAGAGCGAGAGTCTCTAGCTGGGCGTGCCCGCATTATTCAGGAGCTCATTCAAGGAAAACGGACGCAGCGAGAAATCGCAAAGAAGTATGGCATTAGCATTGCAAAGATCACTCGAGGATCCAATGCTTTGAAAGAAATCTCGGACGAGATGAAAGAATATCTTATCCGTGTTATGGAGTGAATAGTATGTTAGATAAATTAAGCTTTGAAGATTTTCATCACTTGACCCTTTCTCATAAAAGGGTTGCCGTGTATCAGGAATTTTCTGCGGATCTCCTCACTCCGATTGGGGCCTTACAAGCGCTTCAGGAAAAGGAGAAGGAGGTGATTCTTCTCGAATCTGGGGAGACGGAAACGACGCTTGGACGCTATTCCCATATTGGATTTGCTCCCATTGCGCAGATCGAAGCGTATGGATTTGATGTGCGGATCAAAGAGCAAGGGAAAACCACCTCCTTTGAAGGGGACCCTTTTCACTTTTTGCGGAAGCTTCGCTTAAAGTATGGGTGTGGATCTAACCGTCATCTTTTGGGGTTTTCAGGAGGGGCGGCAGGCTATCTCTCTTATGATGGAGTGCGCTACTTTGAGGATATTCCCGATAGCAATGCTCAAACAATCGATTTTCCAGACCTTTTCTTCCAGTTTTTTGACCGGGGCATGACCTTTGACCATCAGACGCGGCGGATTTTAATTGTGCGGATTGTGGAAGTGACAGGAGATGCTCAAAAGGCGTATCAACAAGCGCTCAAAGATATCGAAAAGATCTATCAAGATATTTCCAGTATACCCCCCAGAAAAAAGAGAGAAACAAGGTCGTTTGATCTTGAAAAAGCAGTGACCGTTTCACCAGATGATGCAGCGTTTGAAAAGGTAATTGAAAAAGCCAAAGGGTATATCGATGCAGGAGATGTGTTTCAAGTCGTCCCTTCGAGGCGTTTTGAAATGGAGTGCATTTCTCCTCCTCTTGAACTCTATCGCTCGGTCCGCCAACTTACCCCTTCTCCCTATATGTTTTACATTTCTCTTCCGGAATATGCCATCTTGGGTGCTTCTCCCGAAAAGCTTGTCAGTGTACGAGGACGCTCTTTAGAAACCATTCCTTTAGCAGGCACAGTCCCTCGAGGAAAGACTCCCGAGGAAGAGGTGGCAATTGAAGAAGCATTCTTAAAGGATCCCAAAGAAACAGCAGAACATATGATGCTTGTCGATTTAGGGCGCAATGATTTAGGAATGGTTTCTAAGGTCGGAACCGTTAAGGTGGATCGTCTAAAAGTTGTTCAAAAGTTTTCTCATGTGATGCACCTTGCCAGTTTTATTCAGGGAGAGCTCCGAGAAGAACTCGATGCATTCGATGCCCTTCAAGCGACATTTCCTGCAGGAACTCTTTCGGGTGCCCCCAAAATCCGTGCGATGGAAATCATTGATGAATTGGAGGAAAAGCGGCGCGGTCCCTATGGGGGGGCGATTTGCTTTTTTGACTACCAAGGAAATCTTGAGTCTTGCATTGGGATCCGCATGGCGACGTTGAAGCAGGGGAAATGTGTAGTGCAAACAGGAATGGGGATTGTTATCGATTCAGATCCTCAGAAAGAAATTGAAGAATCCCGCCATAAAGCGCGGGGAATGCTCACCGCGATTAAAGCAGCAGAGGAGGGAACAATATGATCATCCTCATCGATAATTACGATAGTTTTACCTATAACCTCTATCAGATGCTTGCTCCTTATGTTCATGTGGAAGTCATTCGAAATGATGCGCTCACAGTGGAGGAGCTTGAGCAGTATAAACCCCAAGGAATCGTGATCTCCCCAGGGCCAAAAGCGCCGAAAGATGCAGGAATTTGCCTGGAGCTGATTCAGCATTTTCATCAAAAAGTTCCCATCTTGGGGGTTTGCTTAGGGCACCAATCTTTAGCCGAAAGTTTTGGTGGCAAGGTCATCCATGCAGGGGAAGTGGTTCATGGGAAACCTGCGACCATTTTTCACGATCGAAAGGAGATTTTTGCGCAGATGCCTCTCCCTTTTCAAGCGGGGCGGTACCATTCGCTCATTGTAGAGAGAAGTTCACTTCCTAAGTGTTTTATGATTACAGCTGAAACGGAAGATGGGGTGATTATGGGAATGAAGCACGTAGAGTATCCTCTCTATGGAGTGCAGTTTCATCCCGAGTCGATTCTGACCCCAGAAGGCAAAATCCTGATTGAGGGATTTTTAAAGGAATGCCATGTTTGTTGAGCAGGCCATTGATTTACTGACTCGAAAGGAAGACTTAACGGCGCCTATTTGCATGGGGGTAGTGGATGAAATCATTGCAGGAGAGCATGCCGATAAGAGTGCGGCTTTTTTAAGACTCCTTCATGAAAAACAGGAAACGGCAGAAGAGCTCTATGGGGTGGCAAAGGCCATGCAAGAAAAAATGGTGGACGTTCCCCATGTCGATGGTCTTCTTGATATTGTAGGAACGGGAGGAGATGGGTCTCATTCGGTCAATATTTCCACAGGAGCTTCGATTCTTGCTGCTGCCGCAGGAGCGCTCGTTGCCAAACATGGAAACCGGGCCTCATCTTCAAAGTGTGGGTCTGCAGATGTTTTAGAATCTTTTGGAATCTCTTTGGATCAAGATCCTCTCGAAACCCTAGATGAGGTGGGAATCTGCTTTTTATTTGCGCCTCACTATCACCCTGCGATGAAAGCCATTGCTCCCATTCGGAAAGTTTTAGGGATTCGGACTGTTTTTAACCTCATTGGTCCTCTTCTCAACCCGATGTATCCCGACTACATTTTGATTGGAGTGGCTGAAGAAAGATTTCTTCCCATTTTTGCAAAAGCGCAGCAGATGCTAAAAGCTAAAAAGAGCCTTATTGTCCATGGAAATGGGATGGATGAACTCACTCCCTTGGGGCCCTGCAAAGCAATTGAAGTGACAGAGAAAGAAGTGCGAGAGTTTATAATTGATCCCCAAGACTATGGCATTCCCCGCTGCGCAGCATCCGATCTAAAAGGGGGAACTAAAGAAGAGAATGCACGCCTTCTTCTGGCGGCGTTTAGTGGAGAAAAGGGGCCGATTGCTGAGACGTTGATTTTAAATGCAGGAGTAGCTCTCTATCTTTCAGAGCATGCCGCGACTATTCAAGGTGGGATTGATCTCGCAAGGAAAACGTTAGAGGAACGCAAAGCACTTTCTCTATTAGAGGCATGGAGAGCGTAATGGATATCTTGGATCAAATTATTGAGCGGAAAAAACGAGAAGTTCAAAGCCTAAAGGTATCTTATCAAGAGAGGGAAAATTCCCATGCCTTTCTCAAGGCATTGCAGCAAGAAGGACTTTCTGTCATTGGAGAAATCAAGCGAAAGTCTCCTTCAAAAGGGGATATTAACCTAAAGTTAGATCCCTTGGCTTTAGCACAAACCTATGAAAAAGGGGGAGTGGCTGCATTTTCTGTTTTGACCGACTATGAGGGGTTTGGAGGGACACTGCACGACCTTCAGATCGTGAAAAAGGGAACCCGCTGCCCAGTGCTTCGCAAAGACTTTATTGTTGATCCGGTTCAAATTTCTGAATCGATTGCTGCTGGTGCCGATGCCCTGCTTCTCATTGTGCGCGCTTTAGGTCAAAGAACAAAGGAATTTCTCCGTTTAGCAGAAAAGCAAGGAATCGATGCTTTAGTCGAGATCCATGACGAAGAAGAACTCAAGATTGCTGCCGAAGCAGGAGCTAAAATCATTGGAATCAATCACCGCGATTTGAGAACCTTTCACGTGGACTTAAGCCGCTCCAAAGAGTTAATTCATTCCCTTCCCCAAGACTGCATTAAAGTCGCTGAGTCGGGAGTGAAAACCATTGAAGATGCACGGCTTCTCTATGAGGCAGGGTTTGATGCTGTGTTGATTGGAGAAGCGCTTGTGACAGCACAAGATCCCCAAACTTTCATCGAGGAGATCCATGCCATTCGTTAAGATTTGTGGAGTGACTGATCCAGAAACTGCCCATTTTGCGGCGTCTTTGGGAGCACGTTTTATTGGCATCATCTTTGCAAGTGCTTCAGAGCGCACTGTCGACCCTGAGCGGGCCTGCATGATTGCAGAAGAGGCCAAAAAGGGGGGAGCGCAAGTGATTGGTGTGTTTGTAGAGCAAGATGGAGAAAGGATGCAAAAAATTGCAGATCAAGTCGGTCTTGATGGGGTTCAGCTGCATGGAGAAGTGGCACGCAAGCATCATCTCGAGCTCTCAGACAACCTCATCCGTCTCTATGTCTGCCCTGTGTCTCTTGATGGGTTTATCCAAGAAGAAAGTCATCAAGGGTTTACTGCTTTGGATCCTCAAAGAGATTACCTCTTGTATGATGGACTTACCCCAGGAAGTGGAAAAGCTTTTGATTGGGATGCTTTGGAGCCACGTCGCGATTTTAATTTCATTTTAGCAGGAGGTTTAAATCCTCAGAATGTTAGGCTAGCAATTCAGAAGAAACAACCTGATGGTGTGGATGTGGCAAGTGGTGTCGAAAATCCTCGGCTAAAAAAAGATCGCAAGTTGATCCGAGCTTTTATCGAGGAGGCTCAATGACTCGCCGCTATGGCCCTTATGGAGGCGCTTATCTTCCAGAAGTTCTTGTCGAGCCGATGCGGCGGCTAGAAGAGACCTGGCACGTGCTTCAAAAAGATCCAGAGTTCTTAAAATCTTTCGACCAGATTCTCAAAACGTATGCGGGAAGACCCACTCCCTTAACGGAAGTGGCAGCCTTTTCAAAAGCCATTGGGGGGCCGAAAATTTACCTGAAGCGGGAAGACCTGCTTCATACGGGAGCCCATAAGCTCAATAATACCATTGGGCAATGTCTCATTGCAAAACGGATGGGAATGAAGCGCGTCATTGCTGAAACGGGGGCGGGTCAGCATGGTGTGGCAACGGCAACGGCCTGTGCAGCCATGGGCATGGATTGCACGGTTTACATGGGAAAAAAAGATGCCAAGCGGCAAGAACCCAACGTGAAACGGATGGAGCTTTTAGGAGCTGAGGTGATTGCTGTTGATAAGGGGTCTGCGACTCTAAAAGATGCGATCAATGAAGCGATGCGGGATTGGTCGAAATCCTATGAAGAGAGTCATTATTGTTTAGGATCCGCTTTGGGTCCACATCCCTATCCAGAGATGGTGGCTTTTTTTCAAAAGGTGATTGGTGAAGAGGTGGCAGAAAAACTGTCGCCCGATATTGTTGTCGCCTGTGTAGGCGGGGGATCCAATGCGATTGGAATTTTTGCCCCCTTTATTGGTAAAGCACGCCTGATTGGTGTAGAAGGAGGAGGGACCTCTTCCAAGCTCGGAGAGCATGCGGTGCGATTTCAAGGAGGGAGCCCAGGCGTTTTACATGGGACCTATACCTACTTGCTTCAGGACCAATATGGGCAAATTGTGGAGACCTCTTCGATCTCTGCAGGACTGGACTACCCCGCTGTCGGGCCGATGCACGCCTTTTTACACGATGAGAAAAAAGGGGAGTACTCCTCAGCGACAGATCAAGAAGCTTTAGAGGCGTTTAAGCTTCTCTCTAAAACAGAAGGGATCATTCCTGCGTTGGAAAGTGCTCATGCGTTGGCTTATCTTGTGCGGGAAGCCAAACACTTTCCGAAAGACAGCGTAGTAGTGGTGAATCTTTCTGGAAGAGGAGACAAAGATTTGCCCGAACTCTTTAAAAAGGGGCATCTTCCATGAGCCGAATTGCAAAACTTTTTCAGGAAAAAAAGCCCTATATCGGTTACCTGACTGCAGGAGATGGAGGAATAAAACGCACTTTAGAGGCGGCGCTTGCGCTTGTTGAAGGGGGGGTGGACCTTCTTGAAGTGGGGATTCCTTTTACTGATCCTGTGGCAGACGGCCCTGTGATTCAAGAAGCGATGGAGCGAGCACTGCAAAAGGGAACAACCCCTCAAGATGTCCTAGATTTTGTCAAAGCCTTTCGAAAAAAGAGCGAGGTTCCTCTTGTGCTTTTTTCTTATTACAACCCCATTTTGAAAGGGGGAAAAGCCTTTTTGGATCAAGCAGCAGAAGCAGGAGTGGATGGAATCTTAATCGTAGACCTTTCGATTGAAGAGGGAGAAGCTTTTCGCAAAGCGTCTCCTCTGGAAACGATTCTTTTAGTAGCCCCTTCAACGCCTGAAAGTCGCATTGAAAAAATTGCAGAGGCAGCTTCAGGATTTATTTATTATGTGTCCCGGAAAGGAACCACCGGAGCCAAAAACACCCTTCCCGAAGATTTAGAAACAAAGGTACAAACGATCAAAGCACACACTTCATTGCCGGTTGTCGTTGGGTTTGGAGTGTCTAATGCTGCCATGGTAGAGCAGATCCTTCAGATTGCAGATGGGTTTGTGGTGGGATCTTACCTTGTTGAGGCCATTGGCTCGGGAAAAACTTCACAAGAACTGATCAAATTGACGCGAGGACTTGTCCCATGATTTTAACGCTTAAGAAAAATGCAAGCCGAGAAGATTTAGAACGGACGCTGGAAAAACTGCAATGGATGGGTTTTGAAGCGCGGGGATCTGGGGAAGAGGGGCATTTTACAATTGCACTGATTAAAGGGGTCGATGAGCTCACCGATATCGAGCAGTTTAAGCGCCTTCCTCTTATTGAAGAGGTGGCTGAGTTCAAGCACCCCTTTAAACTAGCCGCACGCGAATTCCGCCCTGAGAAAACAGTGATTCGTGTGAAGGATATCACGATTGGAGGAGGGGTTTTAGCGGTGATGGCAGGCCCATGCTCGATTGAATCCCAAGAGCAGATTGAGGAGAGCGCAAAAATTGTGGCAGAAAATGGGATAAAGATTCTCCGTGGAGGAGCCTTTAAGCCCCGCACCTCCCCTTATTCCTTCCAAGGATTAGAAGAAAAGGGGCTCCGCTATATGAGAGATGCTGCCGATAAATATGGGCTCGTGACAATCTCAGAAGTCATGGATGGAGATCAAATTGATCTTATGGCGGACTATGTCGATATCTTGCAGATTGGGGCGCGGAATATGCAGAACTTTACCCTTTTGAAGAAACTTGGAAAGTGCAAACAGGCGATCTTTTTGAAGCGGGGTCTTTCAGCAACCTATAAAGACCTGCTGATGTCTGCTGAGTACATTCTCGATAAGGGGAATCCCGATGTGATGCTGTGTGAACGGGGCATCCGCACTTTTGAAACCTATAGCCGGAATACGTTAGATTTGGCGGCTGTTCCCATTCTCCAAGATCTGACCCATCTTCCTATTATTGTCGATCCTGCCCACGGGACGGGGATTCGGAAAATGGTGCTACCGATGGCGCGGGCTGGGGTGGCGGCTGGAGCTGATGGAGTCATGGTCGAAATGCATCCTGAGCCAGAAAAAGCGCTATCTGATAAGCAGCAAACAATTAGCCCTGAGGAGCTTAAAAAGATGATGGAAGATCTCCGTCAGATCGCCCCAGTCATTAATATTAAAATTTAGTTTATAATATATTTATAATTAGACATTTG
>JAGROF010000149.1 GCA_020440405.1 Chlamydiia bacterium | reverse complement strand
TAGGCCCCGAAACTCCTCTAACCATAAAAAACCTCTCACATACTATACTTAAGAAAACTCAAGTCTTGAGTTTTCTTAAGTATACAGTCTTACTAACCGTCGTGCAATTGATGTTATATCCCAAACGCCTCGTTTAATAAGTCCCCAACAGCTCTTCGATATGCTGCTTCTTCTAGAATGTCTTCCATTTTTTCACAAAACTTGTCGATACGTGCTATCGTTCCGGTTTTGAAATCAAAACAAGCTTCCCATTCATCAATAAATGCTACCTCTGCTTCACTCTCGACTTTACTATATAAAGAAACCTGATCTCTTAAAAATCGATTTTGATATAGATAGAACAGTCGAACTGCTGCAGGAGGATTTCCACATATTAAGTGGTGATTAGCACGAGTTAATTCATACTCTTGTTCACTTTGGAGAAGAGTTAGAAGGCGCCCTTTAAAAATGGAAGGATCTGTTTCATATGCTCTCCAGCAAGCATCTACTTGTTGGCTGGCATCTAGGTCCAAAAACACCTCAATTTGCTGTAAAATATACTGCTTGCGTATTTCAGGAAAGGCTATAAACAGTTTTTCTTTGATTTGCTTCCACTCGTATGGGCTGCTTGCGTGTACATAATTCACAAATTTGGAGAAGTCTGGAGCAGAATCATATCCATTAACGGGACGAAAGATCTCAATAATTTTTGGATTATCTCCCATTTTCCCCAATTCCAGTGCAAAGTTCTTTTCAATTTTTCTAAATGCTTCTGTTTCAACGAAACCGATAAGTTTCCGCTTTTCCTCATAGCTCAATGACTTGTAATGATCAGAAAGTGCTTTCTGTATTAAGTCGTCCACATCTTGGTCTTCAATCTTGTCATCATGATAGTCTTCTATTGCACCCTCGTGTTTTGCCAATATCTTTAGCGCTTCAAAACGACGATAAGCTGGAGAATCTGGTTTAAAACATCTAGCAGCATACTGCAAAGCATAGTCAGGAAATCCAAATAAAAACTCTCTAAAGTTTTCAACCCACTTTTCTTGCTCTGAAGTTCTCACTCGGGCATGTAGAGCTTGGAAAAGATGTTTTGGAAGCTCCGTTTTCATTTCTGCTCCCCAATCAAAATCATGAAATACTGCTTTATTTATTCCCTTTATCACTTTCTCGTCTTGCTGATTAAAAAGCTCAATAAAGAGCTCTTCCGGATCATCTCCAGGCCAAACTGCAATTCGGTAGACAAGTAATTGAAGACGCTGAGAATGCGATCCCTTTGAAAATTCTTCTAACAAATCACCTTTCTGCTCTTCCAAGCTTTTTGGCGGCAATGGTGGACTCTCACTCTTTTTCGGAGTTAAGATGCCAATTTTTTCGAAAGGCCAACGAATGACCGAAAGGCAAAAAAAGTACCCATCCATCACCACGCTACAAAAATAGAAAACCGGGGAAAGAATTTTGTCTAGAATACCCTGAGAGGAGCCGGTACTTGAAGAAATCGAGTCTTTTTGATGGGGCGACTTTGGAGGAGGTGGCCTCTTATTGCCATCTTTTCCATCTAGACTGGGATGCAGATCTTTTGTAGATTCAGAAGACACTCTTGTC
>JAGROF010000148.1 GCA_020440405.1 Chlamydiia bacterium | reverse complement strand
AAAACCACAGAGGACACAGAGATCACAGAGAAAAAAGAATGGGAGATCACTCTGTGTCCTCTGTGCTCTCGGTGGTTTAAAAAATATATTATCCAATTCCAGCTTTGGAGTTTGCTGGAAGGAAATAAGGCAGGCAGGAATCAATAAAGGTTTCGGGGGTGATAAAGCGCGCCCCTTTCTTATGTTGCAGGTAGGTTGCGTTGCCTCTTTCCCAGATAGGCATTCCTTTCCCAAGTTTTTCTCCATCGACTTTTCCATGGCGCACTTCAGAGTGGATCCAGATTTGCCCTTGAGCAACGGACATCAGTTCCATTGCAGTCAACCCTCCAGAGCGGGTAAATGTGGCATCGCTTCGATAATAAAGGGAGGCGATGACGTCATCACTTTGGAAGCACATCGGAATGACAGTTAGATTGTGAGGAAAGTTTTCTACTTTTTGAATCAAAGCATGAACGCGTTTGAGAAGGCTATTGCGGTGTTCTGTATGGGAGTTGCAAAAGACAAAAAGGAGATGGCGTTCATCTAGAGCCGTGCGAGACATGAGTTCAATGTACTTGCGGAGGTACTTTAGGGTGGCTTCTTCAGTGGGTTGGCTTCCTAAAAGGATGGTCGATACTTTGTAATCGGTTTCGATGTTGATCGCAATTTTGTCTCGGTAAATTTCTGAAGGAATAAAGCCTCTTTTTGTTGAATCAGCGATCAAAAACTTTTCTTCTGCAGAATTTACGTGGATCAGAATGCGCATCCGTTCATTGCGTTCACGGGTCTTGTTCAAATACTTCTTAAAAGCAGAGCGGAGAGGAAAGCTTTCGTAACACACTTCGGTTTCTGAAAGCCCACAGTTCTTTTTCCAAAAACCTTCTGCTGTTTGATTTTCTTTCAGGAGAGGGATGGTGCTGATGAGACGGATGAGAGAGCGATCATTCGGGGATAAGAGTTTAATGGGCTTGAAAAAGTGGATGACGTTATCGGTGGGCAGTTCTGTGACAATTTTTTCAAGTTTTAGAGGTTTCCCCGTCATTTTTCTGGCAACTTTGATAGCTTTGATGATCGCTGAGGTTCCAACAGGTTGGGTATCCACGATCTGGTCAATCCCTTCTTTCAAAAGAATATACAAAGTGCGCAGAAAAATAGAGATTCCAAAAATGATGTCTGCAGTTGGAACATTTTTTTGTAAAAACATGAGAAACTTAACGTTTCCTCGCTTTTGGGAGGAATTCCAAAGGTAGACAAACCCTTTTCCCAGTCGTTTACTTGCTAAATCAATGAGGATATCTTTTTGAATTACGTCAGTATCGGGAAACTCTGAAAGAACTTTGACAGCCTGCGCCTTTGCGGCTTGCATATGTCCTCCTCCACCTGAGGTGGTGATGAGGAGAAGCTTCTTTCGTTTCTGATCTGAAGGAGTGGCCATGTACTATCCTACTTTAATCGGCATCCTAGGGAACATCTGAAAAAAAGAAAACCCTATTCCTTCATTGAAAGGAGGAATTCTGCATTTGAGTTTGTTTTTTTCAGGCGGCTTAGGAGCATGTTCATTGCATCTAAAGGTGTTAAATCTGCAAGCGCTTGACGAAGAAGATAAATTTTATCTAGTTCATCAGGATGGTAAAGGAGATCTTCTTTTCGTGTTCCTGATCGGACCACATCAATCGCAGGATAGACGCGTCGGTCGGCAAGACGTCGATCCAGGACAAGCTCCATATTTCCTGTCCCTTTAAACTCTTCAAAGATGACCTCGTCCATTCGAGAACCTGTTTCGACGAGTGCTGTTGCAATAATCGTTAAGGAGCCTCCATGCTCGATGTTCCGTGCGGCTCCAAAAAAGCGCTTAGGCTTGTGAAGGGATTGGGCGTCGACTCCCCCTGTCAAGATCTTCCCAGAATGGGGTTGCACCGTATTATAGGCACGCGCAAGGCGAGTAATGGAATCTAGGAGAATCACGACATCTTGACCATTCTCAACAAGAGAGCGGGCCTTTTCGATCACCATTTCTGCAACCTGAATATGACGCTCTGGAGGTTCGTCAAATGTAGAAGAAACGACTTCTCCCTTCACCATGCGTTGCATATCGGTCACTTCTTCTGGTCGCTCGTCGATGAGGAGAACAATTAACGTCGCTTCGGGGTGGTTGGCTGCGATGGAGTTTGCAATATTTTGCATCAAGATTGTTTTCCCTGACTTTGGAGGGGCAACAATCAGTCCACGTTGTCCTTTTCCAATGGGGGCGCTGAGATCCAGCACGCGCATTGCCAGTCTTTCTTTTCCTGTTTCCATGACTAAGCGTTCTGTAGGGAAGAGAGGAGTGAGGTTATTAAAGAGGATGCGTTCTTTGGATTTTTCTGGGGTTTTCCCGTTAATCATATCCACTTTTTGAAGAGCAAAGTATTTCTCTTTTTCTTTAGGAGAGCGGAGGGTTCCATAAATGGTGTCGCCTTTCTTTAGGTCGAAGCGACGGATTTGTGCAGGGGAGACGTAAATGTCTTCGGCGGAAGGAAGGTAGTTATAGTTAGGAGAGCGAAGAAAGCCGAAGCCGTCAGGAAGCACTTCTAACACACCTTCTCCAACAAGCACTTCATCTGGCATAGTGGACTTTAACTTCACCACCTCAAAGACCATTTGAGATTTTGTCAAAGAGCCTAAGTTTTCTAAACCGATATTTTTTGCATAAATAGCGAGTTGGTCGATGTTCATTCGCTGAAGGTCAGCGATTTTGGTAATCGTCGGTTCTTTTGAAGGGGTCTGTTCTCGATGCTTTTTAGGAGGATGCTTGGGGTTGTCTTTTTGTGTCGCTTGGTTTTGCTCTGTTTCTTCGCTCATTGAGAATGTATCTCCTTCATCATTTCTAGAACTTTGTGTTTTAAGGTTTCAAAAGTGCCATTATTTTCAATGACATAATCAGCAGCTCTTGCTTTTTTTTCCTGATCCCATTGGCGCGCATTCCGCTTATGGAAAGAATCTTCGGTAAATCCAGCTTGGATAAAGCGTTTTAAAGCACGCTCTTTGTTGCTTACAACAGCTACAATGAGATCAAAATTTTTTTCTTTGCCGATTTCCTGGACAAGGGGGAGTTCGACAACGAAATCATTCCCTTTCTCCTCTTGAGCCGCTTTCTTGTACTCTTCTTCAATTCGATCAAGAAGAAAGGGGTGGAGGAGAGCTTCTAGGGCTTTTAATTTTTTTTCATCGTTAAACACGATGTCCGCTACTTTTTTCCGATCGACTTGTCCCTCTGTCATAATTTCTGATCCTAAGAGAGCTATGACTTTGTCAATGCAAGTTGAATTTTCTCTTAAGAGTTGATGGATGATTTCATCGGAACTAAGTGTAGAGGCTCCATGATCTTTTAGGATGCGGCAAACTGTGGTTTTCCCCGAGGCGATGCCGCCTGTTATCGCTATTTTCTTCAATTTTAACATTCCCCCCAATTTTTTCCAACGTCAATATTGACAACTAATGGGACTGAAAGAGAGATGATGTTTTCCATGATCGATCGGACGAGATGGGAGACTCTTGGAATGTTTTCATCAGGGAGCTCAAAGATAAGCTCATCGTGGATTTGGAGGACCATGTGCGCCAGGCGTTCTTTTTTGAGAGCAGCTTGGACCTGAATCATGGCTTTTTTAATGATATCGGCTTGGCTTCCCTGAAGAGGAGTATTGACTGCTAGCCGTTCAGCAGCTGCCCGGATCATCCCATTGCTGCTGTGGATCTCTGGAATGGGGCGCTTTCGGCCAAACATGGTCGTTGCAACCCCTGATTCACGAACATTTTCTTTGGCTGTTTCGATGAAATCTTTGACACCTGGGTACCGATCAAAATACTTTTTGATAAACGCAGATGCCTCTTTCAATTCGATTCCGAGCTCTTGAGATAGACCATAAGCTTGCTGCCCATAGATGATTCCAAAGTTTACCGCTTTTGCCCCTGCTCGCATCTCCTTGGTTACCTCTTCGATGGGGACATCAAAAACCGTTGCAGCTGTTGAAGCGTGGATATCTTCATTATGGTTGAAAGCAGAAACCAACTTCGGGTCTTGACTAAGATGAGCGAGTAAGCGCAGCTCGATTTGCGAATAGTCAGCAGATAAATAGGACCATCCTTCCGAATCTGGCATGAAGGCTTCTCGAATTTTTCGTCCTTCCGCTGTCCGAATCGGAATGTTTTGAAGGTTTGGGTCTTGGCAAGAGAGGCGCCCTGTGGCCGTGACGGTTTGCATAAAGGTGCAATGGATCCGCCCGGTGTCTTCATGGACTTGTTCAGGCAAGGCTTCAACGTAGGTCGAGCGCAGTTTTTCAAGGGCGCGATAGTCTAAAACTTTCCCCGCAATGGGGTAGTCTTGTTTGAGGCTTTCTAGGACATCCGCTCGGGTACTCTTTTTTTTGGCTCCCATGGGGATGGCAAGCTTGTCAAATAGAATCTCTCCTAACTGCTTAGGGGATTTGATATTAAAGGGCTCTCCAGCAAGTGCGTAAATTTCCTCCTCTAAGCAGGCGAGTTCTTCTCGGAGAATTTCTGACATTCCTTCGAGTTTTTCGGTATCTAAAAACATGCCATACCGTTCCATCTCCATCAAAATAGGAATGAGAGGAAGCTCAATCTCTGTTAACATTTCCCAAAGTCCCTCTTGCTTCAGCTCTTTTTCAAAAAGCTTTTTGAGACGGCAAGTATAGTCAACATCTTCGCAACAATAAGGTCCCACCTCCTCGATCGGGACGTTGCGCATCGACTTTTCATTTTTTCCACTTCCAATCAGCTCTTTAATCGGAGTTTTGATTTTTCCAAACTTTTCAAGCGCTAGAAGGTCTAATCCGTGTCGGTTATTTTGTGGGGCGCAAAGATAGGAGGCAATCATGGTGTCGAAAGCAATGGTCTTAAGATCGATCCCGTGGTTTTTAAAAATGTGGAGATCGTATTTGAGGTTGTGGCCATAGAAGGCAAGATGAGGATTTTCTAAAAGAGGTTTGAGTGCGGAAAGAACGGGTTCTAGGCCGAGCGTTCCATTGGTTGGGATATACCAAGCCTGGCCAGGTGTGACACAGAAGCCCACACCAACAAGTTTTGCTGCCATAGGAGATAACTGGTCAGTCTCAGTGTCAATACAGATGACTTTTTCGTTTTCTAGACGTTGCATAAGAGTGTTGAGCGCCTCTTCTGAATCCACAATCTGATAGGAAATTTCTTCCTCTTCTTTGACTTTTACCGGAGCTTCGAGTTCCTGCAAGAGGGTATTAAAGTTCATATCGCGGTAGAGGACTTCTAACGCACCGGTATTTGGGGGTTGAATCTGGTAAAAATGTGTTTCGGTTGGGAAAGGGACGTCTAAAATCAGGGTGGCGAGTTTTTGGCTAATGCGTGCATCGGATTCATACATGCGGATTTTCTCCGCCCGTTTTTGGTTTGCCATTTCATCTAGACTACTCAGGAGGTTCTCAAGTGTGCCATATTCTTGAAGAAGAGAGGCAGCTGTTTTGGGACCAAATCCAGGAATCCCAGGGATATTATCAGATTTATCTCCCATAATGGCGAGATAATCGACGATTTGTTCCGGCTTGACGCCATGGAGTTCCTCCACTTTTCCCCGGTCGATCAAAAGGTTATCCTTATGGGTATTTAACATAAAAACCTTATCGGAGATCAGCTGGCAAAGATCTTTATCGCTCGAACAGATGAACACTTCAATCCCTTGATTTTCAGCCCACTTTGCAATGGCGCCAATGAGATCGTCTGCCTCTACCCCTGCCTCAGAAAGATAGGGAATCCCTGCTGCCTGACAGTACCGGTGCGCCCACTCGAGTTGATAGGCAAGGTCTTCAGGCATCCCCTCTCGATTGCTTTTGTAGGCCTCGTACATTTCAACGCGCTTTGCTTTGTTGTTAGGACCATCAAAAACAGCAACGAGACTTTCGGGAGAAAAATCTTTGATGATTTTTTGAATGGAGCGGATAAATCCATAGAGGGCATTGGTCGATTCGCCCTTCTTGTTTGTCATTCCTCGAATGGCAAAATAAGAACGAAAGAGAAAAGAGACCGCATCAAGGATGTAAATATTTTTCATTACCGTGTGTCATGATTTGCACTCCATTGAAGGGCTGGAGAGAACAGATAGAGAGGGCGGTTATTCAGTTCAGGGCTGAGCTCGGTAGGGAGGGAGAGTTCGTGTTTCATCATGCCGGTTAAGATCGGGGATTTCCCTTCAATGAGATCAGATAATACCGGACGGAGGACTTTCAATTCAACCACTTGGTATTCTTCGTCGATCCCAGCCTCTTTGACGAGGGCTACCAAGGTTTGACTGTAACTACTATTTCCGTCGTCAATGTATCCATATTCTTGAGCCTTAATGGGATTATAGACCTGGGCGCCGTACTCATTGATGAGCTTAGACTTGCTAAGCCGTGGGCGCGCCTTTGTGACCAGTTCCACAAAAAGCTCATAGTCGCTAGCCACAATGTCTTTGAGGGATTGGGCTTCTCCAGGTTTCCATTCCCGATAGGGGCTGAGCATATCTTTGTCTTTCCCTTCCGTAATCGTGAGCTCCTTTACTCCATATCTTTCCATGAGGCCTGCAAAATTAAAATTTGGGCCGAGTAAAGCACCTACAGAGCCAATCATTCCCACAGGAGGGGAGTAAATTTTGTCTGCACTACAGGCAATAAAGTAGGCTGCGGAAGCACAAAGGCCATTGACATAGGCATAGACAGGAACCTTGTACTTTTCCTTATAGTCTATCAGGGCTTGATAGATCTGATGCCCATCAAACGCAACGCCTCCAGGGCTGTCGATATGAAGGAGGATTCCTTTCACCCGGTTATCTTTTAAGAATCCATCACGGGAATCAAGTAGCTGCGCTTGCATGGTCTTTGTATTGAGATCTTTTGATCCAATGACCCCGTGGATATTGATTCTAAGAATGACAGGGGCTGAGTGAGAGAGAAGCGAGCGATTGCCATCGGCATCTGCTGCGATAATCATTTGAGTTTTATCAGAAACCATCTGCGGCTTTGAGAGTACAGCCACGATAATACCAATGACAATCACTCCAACAAGAATTCCAATAAACCCTGCAAAGACATTGCAAAAAGAACGAACAGCCGATACGAAAATCGATTCACGCTTCACTTCCATAACTTTCCCTGAAATAAAGATTATAATTCCCTTATCTTACCGAAGAGGCTAATTTGCTTCAACCACTGCCCTAAAGTCAGTTAAAGACAGCCCGGAATCTTAAATGAACCACCGAGAGCACAGAGGACACAGAGATGTTTTTTATTCTTTTTTCTCTGTGATTCATTATATTAGCTTTGATAAACTTCAGGCTTTCTTTAAATAAACTCTTAAATAGTGACGTTTTGTGGGACTGTTGCATCTTTGACTTCTTGGTCAACAACAGCGGTGATACAACTATCTGACCAGACATTGAGAGCTGTTTCAACCATGTCGAATAGAGAATAAAGGGGAAGAATAATTCCCATCATTTCAACAGGCACGCCCATGCCGATTAAGAAAGCCGTGGTGAGGAAAAAACATCCCATGGGGACCCCAGCGTTTCCAATGGCGGCAAAAGAAGCAAGGAAAACCCAGGGGATCATTTGCATCGGGGAAAATACAATTCCTTGTGAGCCACAGACAAAAAAGAGAGTGATTAAGATGAAGGCTGCGCATCCGTTCATGTTGATGATCGAGCAGAGAGGAAGGCTAAAGCTTGCTGTTTTATCAGAAACGCCTAAACGGTTTTTTGCACAATCTAAAGCGAGAGGGAGGGTCGCATTAGAAGATTTTGAGAAAAAGGCCATCGTTAGAGCAGGAAGCATGGCACGCGCCGTGCGCAAAGGAGATCCTCCCTTCAATTTGACAAGGAGGGGGAGAACAATGAAGCCTTGAATTAGATTGGCTCCAATCACGCATAACCCATAAAGAATCAGTTGCTGCAATTGTTCTCCACTCCCCTTCATGCTATGCACAAACTGAATAGTAAAGGCAAGGATCCCAATTGGCATTAAATGGATGAGCGCAGAGGTGATTTTAAGAAGCGCCGCAAATGAGGCTCCAAAAAAGTCTCTCAGTAAATCCCCTTGATTTCGAGGAAGCTTTAAGACGGCGATACTGAAAATAGCGGCAAGAAAAGCCATTCCTAAGACATTATTTTCTAAAAAGGGTTCAATCGGATTTTCGGGGATAATTTTAATTAAGAATGTAAGATAACTCCCTTGCGTGGGGACCACCTCTCCCTCTGTCATTCCTAACTTTACGGGGTGGATGATAAGAAAAAGCACCATTCCGATGGTTGCGGCAATCAATGTTGTGGCAATGGTATACTTTAAAATCTTCTTTAGAAGCGTTCCCGCTTCGCTGAGTGAGTTCATCCGCGTCAGTGTCGACACAATGGCGAGAAAAATCATGGGCAGGCTGATGAGCTTGAGCATGTTGATGAACAGCTTGCTCAAAACTTCTGCTGCCCGCTGTGCAAAAGGAAGGTCGATGAATCCGATGATCCCTCCCCCTAAAAGAGCAAGGAGCATCCAAAAGTTAAAGCGATTTTTTTTCATTGGAAACATGATAACAGGGCTAAAGATTAATGAGAAGAAGCGCGTTTTTTGAACTGGAGAAGTTCAACAAAAGCTAGGCATCCAAAAAGAATAAAGAGGAAAAAAAGCTGAGGAGGGAATGAAATTTTTAATACAATCGCAATGAGAGCGCAAAATTGCGCGGCTGTCGTGACTTTTCCCCAGCGGATCGCTTTGATTTCAAGGTTTCTCCATGCCCCTGTAATTCCAAGATAGGAAAGGAAGAGGAAAAGAAAAAAGTCGCGGGACAGCATTGTCGCGGCTTGCCAAGGGAGGATTTGGTCTTCAAACAGGAGGACAGCTAAGACGACATAAACAAAGAATTTGTCCATGAGAGGATCAAGAACAGCCCCAAACCTTGAGGTGAAATGATAGCGGCGCGCCAAATACCCATCGATACAGTCCGAAAGCATAGCTAGACCAATGACAACGGTTCGAAAGATGGGCTGGTCGATGATAAAAAGAAGAGCCAAAGGAGCTCTCATAAAAGAGATGCTATTTGGAGGATTTAACATTATACTAAGTCTTAAGCCTTGTGTTCCTATCTATCTAGCCTTGATTTGTCGGTTAGACGAGATTGTTTTTTCCTATATTTCTTATACCAGACTAGGGTAATTACCGTCACACCGAAACCTAAAAATATAAAAAGATTTGCCGTTTTTACCTTTGAAAGCAGGGTTTCATAGTTTTGTCCCAGGTGGTAGAAGGCGAAAAAGCAAACGCTTGCCCAGATGGAACAGGCCAGGGCATCTCGCAGGATAAATTTTCGAAAATTTGATTTACTCATCCCTGTTGTCATGAAGATGCAATTACGTACTCCAAAAGGAATAAAACGCCCAATCAAGAGAGTCAAAAGACCATACTTTTCATAAAATTTTCCGACTTTCTCAAGGCGCTCTTTGGGAAGAAGCTTGGAAAAATAACGCCACTTGAGAAGCTTAATCCCTACTGTGCGCCCTACCCAATAACAGAGCATTGCTGAAAAGTAGGTGCTTAGCAAAATGCTGATGAAAAGCGTTGTGGTATGCTCCGGAATCAGAGTAGCTGCTAAAAACGCTGTTAAGACCATGATCACATCGATACTAATGGGAATGTTGAGCCCAGCTAGGAGGATAAGAATAAAGATAATTCCAGGCGCATAAGAGCTATTTTCAACAATAAAATGGATAATGGATTCCATGAAATGATCCGTAGGTTATGTCGCAGAGACCCTTTGGGTCGGTGTATTTTGAGCTGTAGCCAATTCCTTTTCTTCGAGGTCGATTTTCTCGTCTTGCTTTGTCAGACGGTTAAATTGACGGCCGAGAGACTGCGCAGCAATGATCCATCCTAGAACAACAAAGAGAAGGAAAACCCCAACAAAAGGAGTACTTGACGACACGCTTCCAAAGAACATCAGGAGGCCGCCATGAACAATGGATCCTCCCGTTTTTCCTAAGCGAGAGCCTACCCCATCGATAGCAGCTTTTCCTTTAAACTTAGATTCTGAACTGAGAGGAATAAAGGAAATCTCTTTGGTTGCATCAAAGAGGGTGTATTTACAAGCTCTAGAGAAGACATTTTGAACTGTTCCAAATAAAACCCCTAAGGCTAAAGGGGTGAATCCTAGCGCAGTGCTCCAGGAGAGTAAAGAGGGATTATTTTTAAAGAGGAGAATGCTAAAAAAGAAAATGCCTGTGATTAAAAGGGCAACGGGGGTAATCAACGCGCTAAATGTCCACCCCATCTTTCGAATCATATTACCACTGACAAAGACAGCAATAAAGGTTGAAAGGAACCCAATCGATTTTAAAACTTTTCCCATATATGCATTATAGTCGTTAGGATTGGGATAGAGGAAGCTGATTTGATCTTTCCAAATGATTTCAATCATATTAATAGCGACATTGAAACCAATCACAAGAACGGCAATGCAGAGAAGGTATTTTGACTTGGCAAGATAGGAAAAGCTCTTACGCATTCCCATTTTCACTTTCTTCCGCTCATTTTGGTTTTTCACATGTTCTTCTTGCATCTCAGGATCCCGCCGAACGACAGAGCGATTGTACCATCTAAAAATTCCAATGGAGAGAAGCCCTGTAAAGATAACAATGGTCGTCACAAGGCCCAAGCTTTGTCCCCAGGCATCGGCTCCGAAAATGAAGGAAAGATCGAATAATTGGCCTGAAACAAGAATGGCGATTTCTCCTGCGAAAACAGCGGAAAGATTGGCACCCACTCCTAAGATTCCATAGAACCGCTTGGCATCTTTGACCGTCATGATTTCATTCGCAAAGGTCCAGAAAAGAACAGACATAATGGCTGTTCCCCATAGCTCTGACATCACATAAAAGAGGGTAAACGACCAGTTTCGAAATACAGCGATGAGTCCTTGAAATTTCGGAACAATTGCTTCAAGTTGATCACAAATTCCATGGGGGTGAATCACGTCTTTCAGGGGGTATAGTACAAGAGCAAAGAAGGCAAAAAAGGACAAAAATGTCCCAATCATAATGTAAAAAACTTTCTCTTGAGAAAAACGGTTAAACAGACGCGTGAAGAGATAGGTGACAAGAAGAGCCATAGGCAGGATCACCCAGATCTTAATAAAGGGAATCACCGCTGCTCCAGAGGAGTTTGCTGTGATGACAAGGGCATCTTTTGCAGCCTTAAGAAGGCTATAATTAAAGCAGATCAATGCATAGAGAACTAGCAGAGGAACGAACTTCCTGATCTCCCAGCGATGGATCGGCCATAAATATAAGCGCCAACGGCTAAACTCTTCACTTTTTTGTGATGACATGAAACTCCGGATTAAAATAATGAGATTGTAAACGACCACAAGAATTTATAGAGATTAGGGAAGAAAAAAAGAACTTTTTCTCTGAGGATTTGCCGAGTTTCACAACTGGTCTCGCCTCAAAAGCTTTTTTAACAT
>JAGROF010000147.1 GCA_020440405.1 Chlamydiia bacterium | reverse complement strand
CGCTGCGCTGCACGGCTTTGTAGGTTGTGTTGGCGGTATTGAGATCGGGAAAGACGTAGACAGTTGCTTTTCCAGCAACGGGACTATTGGGGGCTTTTTTGGAAGCGACATCAGCACTGTAGGCGGCATCGTATTGAAGGGGACCATCGATGAGGAGGTCGGGGCGTTTTTCTTTCACAAGATCGGTTGCTTTTTGGACTTTCGCAACGTCGGCCCCTGTTCCAGATGACCCGGTGGAGTAACTAATCATGGCAATGCGTGGGGGAATTCCAAATTGCTTTGCGGAATCGGCGCATTGAATGGCGATTTCAGAGAGCTCTTCTGCTGAGGGGTTTTGGTTGACGGCGCAGTCTCCGTAGACAAGCACTTGCTTAGGAAGGCACATGAAAAAGATCGAGGAGACTTTGGTGACACCCGGTTTGGTTTTAATGAGCATCAGGGCGGGACGAATGGTGTGCGCTGTGGTGTGAATGGCTCCAGCCACGAGCCCATCCACTTCTCCTTCATGGAGCATGAGCGTTCCGATCACAATGTTTTCTTGTAAGGCTTCGCGGGCAAAGGTTTCGGTAATGCCTTTATGCTTCCGCAGCTCGATTAGAAGGGGGAGGTATTTTTCTCGCAGGGGCTCCGGGTTAAGGATTTGAATGTTTGAAGGAAGCGTCACGCCATTATTTTTTGCGATTTCTTGGATTTTTTCGGGATCTCCTAGAAGCACAGGTTTTGCAATGGAGCGTTCTGCGCAAATGGCTGCGGCTTCAATGATCCGAGGTTCTTCTCCTTCAGGAAGAATGATTTTCTTTTGGGGTTTACGCGCTTTTTCAATGAGTTGATAACGAAAGGCGGGAGGGGATAGGTTCCGTTCTGTTTGAGTGGACAGAAGACTTTTAACCCAAGTGCCGTCGATATGGCTTGCGACATATTCTTTGAGTGCAGTGCGTCGTTCGAGATCGTCTTCAGGAATTTTTGTATTGAGGTTTTGAAGGGAAATAGCTGTCCGGAGAGAGTCGGTTTTGACTTTAAGAACCGGAAGTCCTTCCTTCATGGCGCGCTGGCAAAGGGCTTGTGTGTTTTTTGGAAAGGGGTAGTCTCCAGATAGGAGAATGCCTGCAAGTTTTGTCCCATTGAGATAGGCGATGCAGGCAGCAAGGATTGTATCGGAACGGTCCGCAGGTGTAATAATCATCACATCAGGGATGAGAACGTTTGCTGCATTTTCAACCGTTGCGCCGGCAATCGCAAAGGTATTGACCCGATTGTGTTTGAGATTTCCTTCAGAAATGATTTCTGCATTCAGAAATGTCGCGACATCTTCGACGCGAGGAGCCATGAGCTCTCGCTTCCAAGGGAAACACCCCAAGACTTTGAAGTGAGAATGCGAAAAAATCTGACAAAATGCGCTTTCTTCTTCGACATTTTCAGGGAGATCAAAGAGGTCGATGCGCGCATTCCCATAGCGATCGACGGGAGCTCCGACTTTATTGATCATGCAACCAATCGTGCGGGGATTTTTGATCCCTCCATAAGGTTTGGCAGCAATGATGATTTGTTCTTTCAGCTCTTCAGGACTTTTCCCAGAGGGGGTGGCAACGAAAACCACTTCTGCATCTAAGGCTTTGGCAATGGCGCTATTGAGAGAAGGGGCATAGGAACGGAGCTGTGTTGAAATGATTCCCTGAAGGACAAGGACCCCATCTTTATCGTGCTCTTGCTCGACTTGTCGGATCACCGCTTCTAGGATGACATCCTCTTGTCCCTGGCTGAGAAGGTGTTCCACCTTTGCGAAGTCGAGATCGGGAGTGTTTCCAAAAGGATTCAGATAAAAGGTTTCAATTCCTTGACTTTCTAAAGCATGGACAAGTCCCATTGAAACGGTTGTCAGTCCTACCCCTAATCCTGTGGGAACCATGAAGAGTGTGTGTTTCATGAGCTTATCCCGGTGAGTTGCGCGGCATCTCTTGCAATCATGAGCTCTTCATTCGTAGGAATCACCAGAGGTTTTAAGTTGAAAGGCTTAAGATGCTGCATGACTTGGTTACGAATCCCCTCTGCATTTTCTCCGATACCTCCCGTAAAAATCACTCCATCAACAGACTGTAGAGGAACTAGGTAGGAGGCGATGTATTTTGCTAAGCGGTAACAGAAAATATCGATGGCTAATTGCGCACGCGGCTCAGAGCTTTCGGTCAGAAGGCGCATGTCTTCACTGATTCCCGAGATCCCTAGAAGTCCACTTTTTCGGTTTAGGATCGCAAGGACTTCATGGCTATCTGTCTGAAGTTTTTCGGCTAAGAAATCCACAATGCTCGGATCGAGGTCACCACTCCGTTGTCCCATGACAAGCCCCTCTAAAGGAGTGAGTCCCATGCTGGTATCGAGACATTGTCCTCCTTTAACAGCGGCGATACTGCATCCATTCCCTAGGTGACAACTGATAAAGGAGGTGTCTTTAAGATTTTTTCCCATTTCCTCCGCCCCTTTTTGGACGACATATCGATGGCTTGTTCCATGAAACCCATATCTTCGGACCTGATACTTTTTGTAATATTCATAGGGAAGGGCATAGAGGTAAGCGGTTTGAGGCATGGTCTGGTGAAAAGCTGTATCGAAGACAGCCACTTGAGGAATATGGGGAAATTTTTTGAGCATCTCTTCAATCCCTAACGCATTCACAGGGTTATGCAAAGGGGCTAGATGATTGCAGGCTTTGATTTGGTCAAGAACAGAGGAATCGATTTTGACAGAAGCATTGAAGGCTTCTCCACCGTGGACAACGCGATGCCCCACGGCTAAGATTTTTTCATCTCCTAGAAGTTTTAGGATTTCAGAGAGAGCTTCCTCATAATTTCCCTGGCGAAGCTCTAACATCCCTTTAGACCATTTGAGCTTAGTACAGGATGTTTTTTGGAATCGACAACCAGCTGCAGCTTCATCAGATTTCTTTTCCTTCTCGCCCAGAGCACTTTGGCTATGGGACTCGTCGGTCAAAAAAATCTGATTTTGCTTCGCTTGCTTCTCGCTTTCCAAAAAACATCCTGTACTAAGCCATTTGAGAAGGGCGCGAGACGTATTTAGATTCTCTGCTATTCCCTTTAAGTGAATGGCACCAGACTCTGGTTCAATGAGTTGAAATTTGATCGATGAGCTCCCACAATTGAGAACAAACACGACATCCATGAGACCTTCCCCCCTTGCTCCCCTTATATAAAGGGAAGCCTTTTAGGAAAAGGGAATCGAGCGGGTTTTGAGGATGTAGCGGAAATGGGAGAGGATCTTTTTGAGAGGAAGCCGTTTTTTTCCAGTGAGGACGAGTCCTAACTTCTTGAGATAGAACCCTAAAATTAAAAAGGGTTTGGCAAGACGAAAAGAAAGAGGTGGAGTTTCAAGGGAGGCAATGAGGTGATGTGCTTGTTGCCGTGTTTCATTCCAAGAGGGATGAACCTTGCCATCCCCTAAGATAATCTCATGCTTGGCAAAAAAGCGGTGTCCCGCTGTGACGTGGACATCGGCCCACCGGAAAAAGCGAAAAGAGGTTAAGGGTTTGACGGTTGCATCCTCAAGAAAGGACTCTCGAGACAGTTCAAAGAGGGCGACTTTTGAGCAGTCGGTTACGACCTCCCATTCCTGAAAATCGGGGACTGCTTTTTCGAGGAAGTGGGGCCCATCAGCTGTGAGAGGAGGAAGAGCAGAGCGGTCACGGGGATAGAGGAGAAGAGGATGGAGGTGAAAAGCGCGGACTAAGACATTTTTCTGATCGAGAGGGAAGTAAATTTGGCTGGGACGCTCCAACGTTTTTCCTTTTTTGAGGAAGCATTTTTCAATGTAGGGGTGGAAATTTTGAAGGGCAAGCTGAGCAAGCTCTAGTGATGAAAAACTGAAAGGCTCTAAATAGGGGTCCATTTTTTCCATGGAAAGACGCGTACTACAGATAGCAACAAGACGTTTCCCTTGATCGAGTGTGTCTTGCAAAAAAGAAAAGAGTCCTGCAGAGAGAATGGCATCGGGAGAGAGAAAAATGAGAGGCGCGCCTTCTCGATTGGCTTGTTTGATGGCATCGGTATGGCAAGCCGTCATCAAGGCATAGGGAGACGTGTCTGCAGTGATCATGCGGCATTCCACAGGAAGAAGAGATTCTAACTGTTTAAAATGGGGATGGGTGCGGATCCTTTCCGCATCTTCTCGAGTGGTATAAAGAATGTATTTTCCGTCAAAATTTTTGAGGTTCCCTGGGGCAAACTGGAAGGGAAGGGAGCGTTTTAAAAACGTCTCCACATAGGATTTTCCCCATACGACGTTGATGATGTGGGATGTCATTTTTCGATCCTTTTAAACAACCACTCTGGGCAATTTCCAAATCGCCTCAGATGGTAATCGTGAATTCCTGCAAGAATCGCTCGATAGAAACGATAACGGAGGCGACGGTCATAGGTTTTTTTAGCGAA
>JAGROF010000146.1 GCA_020440405.1 Chlamydiia bacterium | reverse complement strand
GTAAAGCTCATAGAAGCCACCTTTTTCCTATACTTTGTTATGACAATCCAAACTAATGGACAAATAAAACATTTAATTTAACTCGAAATAATGAAAAATTTAATTTTCAATATTTATTCTCTTATCTCGACGTACTTATATAATATCGCAAATTTTTTATGCAATATTTATTTAAAGTTCGACGGCTTTATTTCCCAATCCTCGATGAAATAGTTTCATAATTTTGATGATCTTAGTATAACAACGTGTTTTGAGCAAGAATTAATTGTTGCACGAGAATTCCCTGAGTTAATAAGCTGTAAAGGAGTAAGAATTCTCTTTAATCCCTTGGAGCCACTAGGTTATGACAAAAAATCAAGCACATAAAAAAAAATTGATTCAAGCAAAGTTTATTATTGGGGTGTTAGCTGGCAAAGGGGGAGTGGGGAAATCTACAGTGACAAGCTATCTGGCCCATGCTTTAAAAGAGAAGGGGCATCGGGTGGGGGTTTTTGATGCAGATATTTATGGCCCCTCAATGCGGGCTCTTCTCCCTGAAGACCAGCCTCCTCAGGTTCAGGGAGAAAGGGTCTTTCCTGCGACCTCAGGTGGTATTTCTGTGATGTCGACAGCCTATTTTCCTAGGGATAAGGGGCCTTCTGTAGTGCGGGCTCCGATTGCTACCCAGATCATTACGCAGTTTATCGAAGAGGTCGAATGGGGCACGCTTGACTATCTTCTGGTGGATTTCCCTCCTGGGACGGGAGATGTACAGATCTCGCTAATGCAAAAACTTTTTTTTAATGGGGCGATTGTGGTGACAACACCCCAGGAACTTTCCCTTTTAGATGTTCGAAAATCGATGAAGATGTGTATTCAGATGGGGGTCCCTCTCTTGGGAGTTGTGGAAAATATGAGCTATTTCTCAGAACCTGTGACAGGCAAGCGTCATTCTCTCTTTGGAGAAGGAGGTGGAAAGACTCTTGCAAAAGAATTTCAAGTTCCCTTTCTTACAGACCTCCCGATTGATCCGAAGCTTGGAGAAAATGGCACACCTCTTTTTCAGGCCCTTGCCCAACAAATGAGGACACAGCTTCAGGAAGAAAAAGAGTATAAAATAAAAGAGGAAGACCGGTATCATTTCTCAATTGAATGGTTGGATGGCAAGAAAAGTCTTTACCGTTTTTCTGAAGTTCAAACTTACTGTCCCTGTATCGAGTGTTTAGGGAAGAAGGAGCCTTTGGCTGATGTCGAAGGCGAGCAAATTGTGCGTGTGGGAAATTATGGGATTCAAATCCTTTTCTCCACGGGATGTTCAAAAGGGATTTATCCTTTTTCGTTACTGAGAGATTTAGATCGATGAAAAAATGGCTACTGATCTTAACACTTGGCTTTCTCATAGGGTGTGGGAAAGGAGAGCGCAGCGCGTTTTTTGAGGCGAATGGAAAAGTCAAAGTGCTTTCGACAACTGCGATGATTGATGATATCGTTGCGGTCATTGGAGGAGAAGAAGTTGATCACATGAGCTTGATTGTCGGAGACCTCGATCCCCATAGCTATGAGCTCGTGAAGGGAGATGATGAGAAGCTGCGCTCAGCAGATATCATCTTTTATAATGGATTGGGACTGGAACACGGGGCCAGCCTGCATGGACATCTAGAGGCTCATCAAAATGCGCTGGGGTTGGGAGATATCCTCTACGCAAAAGATGCGTCTCGATTTGTGATCGTTGATGGGGCTTTAGATCCTCATTTTTGGATGGACGTGGCTCTTTTTTCCGAAGTGATCGATCCCATTGTAAGTGCTCTCTCAGAAAAAGATCCTGAACATGCCTCTCTTTATCGAGAAAGGGGAGTACAGCTTAAGGAAGCGATGCTGAAAAAAGATCAAGAGCTTGCAAAAATGCTCCAGGCAATTCCTGCAGAGAAAAGATATCTTGTCACTAGTCATGATGCTTTCTTTTACTTTGCAAAAAAATATCTTGCAGAGCCTGGGGAACAGGATTGGAAAAAACGGTTTATGGCGCCCGAGGGGCTTGCGCCCGATGGGCAGATGAGCCTCATCGATATCCGAGAGGTGAGTGAGTTTCTTTGTGCCCATGAGGTGCATGTCGTGTTTCCTGAGACCAACATTAACCAAGATGCCTTAAAAAAAATCGTATCGATCTGTCGAGAAAAAGGGCTCAATGTTAAAATCGCAACAACCCCTCTCTATGGAGACACCATGGGAACAAAAGGGACAGGGGCAGAATCTTATCTCGATATGATTGAACATAATGCGCAGATTCTTTGTTCCCAATTACCTT
>JAGROF010000145.1 GCA_020440405.1 Chlamydiia bacterium | reverse complement strand
TCTCTTGCCCATACCTATATCATTATTGATGAAGCGCAGAATCTCACGCCTCATGAAGTGAAGACAATCGTTTCTCGAGCGGGGAAAGGGACAAAAGTTATCCTGACAGGAGACCCTACGCAAATCGATAATCCCTACCTTGACAAAGATTCCAATGCATTGACCTATGTGGTGAGCCGTTTTAAGTCACAGCCAATCTATGGACACATCATGTTTGAGAAAACCGAGCGCTCAGAACTTGCAGCCATTGCCGCAAAGGTTCTTTAAACGAAAAAGGGATGATTGACGATTTCTCTTCCGGAGTAGGGGAGTTTTCCTTGGAAAATGCCCCGCTCTGGATTGTATAAAAGGTCGTTAAACTTTGGGTTATTGTTGAGCTGCTTTTCGGATCCCATCTCTGCTAAAAGGTAGGCGAAATTTTTCCATTCGTGGTCCACACGTCGAGGCGTGGCCTCATTAGCGCACCCAAAGTCTAGTAATTTGAGGCGGTAGGGGTCCTTCCCCTCTTTAGAATTTTTCACCAAAATGTTTCCTTGGTGCAGGTCGTTGTGGACATACCCTGCAGAGTGGAGGGCTAAAAGGGCTTCGGCAAGCTGTTTTCCATACCCCTTAACCGCCTCAGAATCTAGAGGGGCTACAGAAACACGATTATAAAGGGGAACACCGTCAACGGCTTTCGAAAAAACTCCGACAAGAAGGTGTTCTGAATGCAGCATCGGGTCGAAGGATTCGATATAATGGACTTCACCTTCATAATACGTCAAAAGAGCGAGAGCGCGTCCCAGGTGGTGTCCCGTGGGAAGATTCAGCCCTTGGGCATCTCCGACAAGCTCATTGTTAGTATTGGCCAGAGGTGTGGGGTGTTTTTCGAGTTTGAGAGCTAGGTCTTTTTTTTCGTCTCCCTGGATCTTTAAAACAATCCCAAAAGCTCCTTCACCAAGTTTTTTTTCAAAGCGGGTATAGCCAAGCGTGTAAAGCTTGTTCACAATCTTTTGGGCGAGCTCTTGTTTGCGGTGGAAGACATGATGGATCATGCCATCCAGCGTTGTAGGCTCAGTAGCGTAAATACAGGTTGAGGAAAACTCAAAAAAGCTCCACTCAGAGCTTTCTTCTGATGTATAAGAATAATTTGTTAGTTCTTCTGAAATGGCTTCGACCATCACCTACTCCCCGTGAGTTCTGGCCGAAGAGGATATCATGGAAAAGGATTTATTAGAATAATAAATTATATTTTAATGCAATTGACAATTTGAACAATAATAATTATTAAAAAAATTAGGAAACGATCCTGTATGCAAGCGCTTTTGTTCCTTTTTGTTTTTTTCTTTGTGGATATAGGGCAGCTTTGTGGAGCTGAGGAGGAAGTGAACCCTTCTCCCCCGAATCCAGTACAACTTAAGGCGAGCTGGTGGGATTACTATGATGTTGACCCCGAGCGTTTAGAGATTAGAATTCAAAAGACAGATGAAATATTCCAGCATTTATCCATGGAACTGCCAGAAACAGTAAAAGAAGAAGCAGCTCCTTTGATGCAACAAATTCTTGTGGGGTTGGCGACTTACCGAGAGATGATTAAAAAACCCTTAATTCTTCATGCAGTTGAGGAACATAAACATGAAAGTTATACGTTTCAAGATTTCTTAGGATTGATTCAGCAGCTGAATCAACTTGGGTTGATGCTTGAGACAATTCACCATCAAATCAAAATTGAGAAGACGAACCTCCGCTCAGACCAGTCTTATATCGATGCTCGATTGGCAGCTTATTTAAGCAGCTCGAAATCTGATCCTGTAAGGGTGATAAAGGGATTAAAAATAATGGTTCGAAAGGTGGCAATTGAAATTGATAAAAGGAAGATTGCAGAACTAGAAATAGAAAAGCAGCATCGACAAAATGCATTTGAGGCTTTGAAAAATGAATTAATAGTTGCGCAGGGGAGAATTGATAAGAGGACTATTGATATTCCTTTGCTTCAAAAAGAAGTGGAAACTTGTCAAAACCTTCTGAATCAACACCAAGACAATCTAGCCTATATTCAGACGCAGGCAGCGAACCATTTAAATTTGTTAGCAAGTGAGCAAATTTTATTTCAGACATTAAAGTATGCACATACAAAGGTGCGGTGCATCGAAGCCAAGCTTGAACTGATTCTGGGTCAAGTGATTATTCAACCGGAAAGGAAATCGGTTAAGGAGCTCTATAAGCAATTAGCCGTCCTTGAAGAAGAACGAAATTTGGTTGATCAAGAGTTAGGAGATTGGAAAAGTGCTGCAGATCTGTATTATGAAATTTCTTTGAATAATGGAAGTCAGGAGGTTGTGAAGTTGGCTCAAGATATTGGAGTCATCATCCAGAAGGTTGATCAACAACACCGCTATAATGGCTATTTATTCGACCAATGTAGTGAAGTGATTCACCTCTATTATACCTCAATGAGTGATCGTTTTACAGAATACTGGGAGTCCTTTGTCTTTAAGTGGAGACAATATAGCACTTGGGCTCACAAAAGCATGTTTAAAGTTGGCCAAACTCCCATTACATTTTATGGTCTCCTAAAGACATTATTTCTGATTGTTATTGCTTATTTTATTGCCAAGTTTGTCAGGCTTTGGGTCAATGCCATCGGGAAAAAGCAGAGTCGATTCAAGCAAGCTGGAATCTATTCTCTAGGGCGGATTTCCTATTATGCGATTTTTATCATCGGAATCATTATTGCGATTTCAAGTATTGGCCTAGATTTTACGGCATTTGCAGTCATTGCAGGGGCCCTCTCAGTCGGAATAGGGTTTGGTCTGCAGTCGATCGTCAATAATTTTGTCTCTGGGATTATCCTTCTTTTAGAGAAAAAACTGCGAGTGGGAGATTTGATTCAACTCGAAACAGGAGAAGTCGGGAGGGTCATTGAAGTAAATGTCCGTACCACGCTAGTCAGGACTTTTGATAATCTTGAAATCCTTGTGCCTAATGCAGATTTTGTGTCTAAAAGGTTTACCAATTGGACTTTAACCGATCGCATCCGGCGCGTACGTATCCCCTTTAGCGTGGCTTATGGGACAGATAAGGGGCTCGTTAAACAGGCAGCTACCGAAGCAGCAAAGAATGTGGAGATGACTCTTGAAGACAAGGTGCCTCAAGTATGGCTCAATAAGTTTGGGGAAAGTGGTCTTGATTTCGAATTAGTCGTTTGGGTAAATGAATCGCTTGTCAGTGCGCCTCCAATGGGGACTGCTGCTTGGTATACCTGGGAGCTAGAGACCTCTTTTCGCAGGCATGGTATCGAAATCCCTTATCCCGTTCGTGATGTGCGTCTCACAAAAGTCCCATAAAATCCTTAATGATATCTTGAATGATAGAGAGAGAGCGCACCTTCCAGGCACTGAGAGGATGGATGCTCTTCTTTAAATGCTGCAATCACGGCTTGATCGTTTTCTAAAGGAGGGTGAAGAACAATCCAGTTTCTCTCTTCGAGGACTAGAGCTCCTAGCGCATTAAACTTTTCTTGAAATTCCTGAAGGGTATCTTGGTTTCCTTCATCAATAAGGGCTTGTGCTTTGCCTGCCATTTGGGTTGCTTCTTGAGCAAGGAGTTGGAAATTGGCGAAGCGTTGTAATGCAGCTTGATTGGCCCGAACCTTTGTCGCTAGAAGCTCACAAAGGGCGGTTGTTTCGACTTCTCCGAGTTCGTGGGTGACATCTTGGCGTTCCCTCTCTCCCCAGCTCTGGATAGCTGCAAGTTTGGCTTCTTGTTCTTCCTGAATGAGTTTAGGCATTTCTTCTGCAAAAACATCGGAGATTTTGATTTGTATGCGGGTGAGTGCTTCTAGATCAGCCCCTTCCTGAGGTTTTAACGTGTCTGCTTCATTTAAAAGCGTTGATTTTTTTAGAGCAATGGTTTGAAGAGCGGGGGATTGAGCGAGAAAAGTAGAAAGGGATGTTTCCATTTTTTGAGACTCCTTTTTGGAACATGAAACAGCAAAGAGAAGAAAGATTCCTAGGAAAGCAAATTTTTTCATAGAGCACTCCGGGTAATTGCAGGCAGTTTACAATAAAGTGGTTGATAGATTCAATGAAATC
>JAGROF010000144.1 GCA_020440405.1 Chlamydiia bacterium | reverse complement strand
AACTCAATTTTTCCTCGAAAATCTCTGCGCTAATTCTGCAATTTATTTTTGATAAATGGTATTAAGTGCTGAAAAAGCGGTCGCCGAAGTCGCCGAGACCAGGAACGATGTATTTCTTTGTATCGAGATGGTCGTCGAGAATGGCAAAATGAATTCGGGTCTCTGGATAGGCAGAGAGGACAGCTTCTTTGCCTTCGGGAGCTCCGATCATGCTGGCGATAGTGATGTGAGAGGAGGTTGCGCCGGCATCGATGAGTTTTTGGAGGGCCAAGAGGGTGCTTCCCCCTGTGGCGACCATAGGATCCAGAATAATGATTTGGGAGTGAGGGGTGATCGCAGGGAGTTTTTCATAGTAGAGGTGAGGTTGGGCTTTTGCGTCGCGGTAGATGCCAACGAAGCCGACGGAAGCTTCTTCAAAGGTATCCATAAAAGAGGGAAGAAGGGCGATGCCTGCACGGAGAATGGGAACAAGGGTGATGTCATCTGCTGGAGGAAGTTCTTGTTTGATATCCGCGGCGATAAGAGCGGAGAGCGCATTAGAGGTGCGTTTGAACGTCACGGAAGAAATGGTGCGGTCGCGGAGGGTAGCAATCAGCTCATTTTTTTTCATAGACGGGATACACGTGAAACCCTTCTTCATTCATGGCATAGATCAGCTTGGCAATGGGCTGCCATTCGGCATGCTTGTCGATATGAAGAAGGATATGAGTTTTCTGAGATTTATAGAGTTCTTGCTTGATCGTTTCGAGGTCATCAATAATGAGGCTTTCTTGGGCGTTGATCAGCTTATATTCTCCTTGGGGAGAGATGCTCAGGTTGACGGTGTGATCAGCGTGGTGGGAGACAGCCTTAGCATTGCCAGAGGCTTCCACAAGAGAGAGGTGAGTGTCAAAGAGAGCTTTTCGAGAGATGGCGATGACGGCAAAGATGGCAATGACAATGAAGAGAAAATCAACCATTGGGGCAAAGCTAATCGAGGATTTTGGGGAGAGCTCGCTATCGGGAATCATGGAAAAGAGCTCCTGCAAGATCCAGCGCTTCATTTTCGACATGGGTCACCGTTTTGATCAGCCGAAACTTTAAAAACGTATAGAAGAGCATGGCGAGGATGGCAACGATCAGGCCTGCGACTGTGGTTCCGACAGAGATTCCGAGCCCATCGAAGAGGGTAGAAAGGGATTCTAGAGAGCGATTGAGATCATAGAAGGCATAAAACATTCCCGTGACGGTTCCTAAAAGGCCGAGCATGGGGGCGATGACAACAATGTCGTTGAGAAGAGCAATTTTTTGCCAAAAGGGGGTGGAGCCTCGCTTGCCAGCGGCCTTCATCGCATCTAAAATTCCTTGATTTCCCAAAGGGCGAGAAGTGATCCCAGCCTCAATCATTTTAGAAAAAAGGGAGGGGTTTTCTTCGCAGAGGGCGAGGGCTTTTTCGTAATCTTGTTTTTTGAGGAAGCGGCTAATAGCGCCCTGCGTGTTTTTGGGAACCATTTTCGAGGGGCGCGCTGTCAAGAAAACATAGAGAGCAATCATCACCGCGCTCATCGAGAGAAAGGCAAGAAGAGCATAAATCCAAGGGGCAGCTAAAAAAACCTGTAATAGATCGATATTCATAAGCTTGAACTCTAACACATGGATGACTTTTTGGAAGCAATTTATTGAGAAAGCTGGTAGAATCATACGCTATGAGACCAAAAGATTTGCCCTATCCTTACAAGTGGGAGGATCGGAGACCTCTCCTTAAAGATAAGATCTTCTATGTTCCTGAATACTATCAAAATCACCAGAAGGAACTGTTTCCTTCTTTTGCGGAATATTTTGGAAATGACAACCCTGTCCACCTTGAATATTGCAGTGGGAATGGGGAGTGGATTATTGAAAGGGCTCAGCAGCATCCCGATAGAAATTGGGTAGCTGTTGAGGTGTGGTTCGAGAGGGTCCGTAAAATCTATTCGAAAGCGGTGAATTATGGGGTGGAGAATCTGATGATTATTTCAGGGGAAGGGCTGACCTTTTCTCGGGAGTATTTGTTAGATGAGGTGCTAGATGCTGTGTATGTTAACTTTCCCGATCCTTGGCCCAAAGACCGCCATGCCAAACACCGGATCATTCAGCGCCCCTTTGTGGAAGAACTCAGGCGCACGGTTGCTTCAGAGGGAAC
>JAGROF010000143.1 GCA_020440405.1 Chlamydiia bacterium | reverse complement strand
TGGAATCATTCAAACAGAGTCGGGGAATATCACCATTAATGCGACAGGAGCGGTCAACGGGGGAGTAGATTGCCCTGGCCTTTCTTTGCAAGGGCCGACTTCCGGTTCAGGGATCGTTCGAACTAACGCTGGTGGGAACATTATTATTAATGCCACCGGGGGAGGAAATAACTCGAGCCCTGGCGTTTCTATTACCCGAGGAACTATTAGCACCACAGGTGGGGGAGATATTACGATCAATGCCACTGGGGGAGGAGGGAATGCAAGTGATGGTGTTCAGATAGTCGGACCAGCTCCAGCTGCAGGGAATTCAGCCATTCAAACGATAGGGCTTCCAGGGGATATTTTCATTACAGCGACTGGAGGTTCTTCAGGGACAGGGAATAATGGGGTGAATGTAATCAATGGAGGGCAGATCTTTGCAGGTGATGGCATTATTGTGATTGATGGAACAGGTGGGCCCAACGGGGGAGGAAGTTATGGAGTTTCAGTCACAGGTTCAGGATCGGACATTACAGCAAGATTTGGAACCTTTGACGTTACTGGGCGTGCGGGTGGAGGAGGAAGTGAAGGAATTTTGGTTAGTGGAGGAGGTGTCATTACTGCCTTAAATGGAAGTGGTGTCATTAACACCTTTAGTGATCTTATTGTCTCGAATGGAAGTTCGATTTCGGCGTCTGGCGGAACCTTAACGGTAAATGTAGCAAGAGATATTCTCCTAGAAAATGGAGGGTCATTAAGCTCCCAGCTTCAAAACAATGTCCGAGCGGGGCGAGATATTACTCTGAATGGAATGTTAGGACTCGGCGCAACCATTTTTTCTTCGACATCTGATATACAAGTTCTTGCGGGGCGCAATTTTACAATGAACGCGGCTGTTAATTTTGCAGCGTTTGTGGGGGCTTTAGGAAATATTACCATTGTTGTAGATAATGCGTTTCCTTCTCCTCCTGACATTGGGCCCGGCTCTTTTTCAAAAGATGCCAATTCTGTAATTTTAGCCAATATTGATGGATCTAATAATCTGCGCATTTTTACAGCTAGACAATCCCAAAATAATATCCAAGGCACTCTCAATTTATTTCCCTTTGTTCCTGGAATTGAATTTGTCAATACCAATCAAGAACAGTGGGAAACCTATTTCCCCAGTGGCTTTGGGGGCAATCCCTTCACAATCTTCTATAAAAATACCAACCGCCAAACAATCATTACTCTCATCAATGAACTGATGGTCGCCAATGCACAGATCAGTGATTTTCTCCCCTTCTTCCCCCGTGTACGGACTCCCTTCGAGTTCTCATATGTGGGAGAATTTTGTGACTATGATCCCGCAGACCATCACTTGCATTGTCGGCCTAACTTTGCCCCTTACGGCTCGTTCATTTTCGAAGACCGCGTCTTCTGGATCGGTAGAAGCTGGGATCCCTCCAGCCAAACCACCCTCATGGATTATCTAAAACATAGAAAATAAGCTCTATGATTCAAAAGCTTTCCCATCAAAAAAAAGCTCGATCTTAACGATCATCTTGTCTTGAAAATCCAACAATGCAACTGCTGATTCACACTGCGTCATTCCAGGCATGATGACATCATAAACAATGACTGCTTGGTTTCCTTCTCCAAATTTTGCGCGGATCACAAGCGATTCAAGAGCTTTCATAAAATTGCTTACTGCTTCAACAAAGGCTGGTTTTCCTTTCAAAGCTGATAGGGGACTGCGAAATTCCACATTGGGATGTAAGTACTTTTCAATACCTTCTGCATCTTTTTTCCCGACAAGTTGGTAGTACTCTTCAGCTAGGTTCATGAGATTTGTTTTCAAAATGGCCTCCTGGTAAAATTTTTGGTTTAGCATTGAAAATCAACTTGAAATACATTATAGTATGCTATATTGATTATAGCAAGGTATATTTAATATGAAGCGTTCTTACCACTCAAAATCCCGAGATACCCAGGCGGCTGAGACCCGGTCGCGTATTCTTAAGACGGCAAAGAAACTTTTCCAAAAAGAGGGTTTCGACCGTGTAACGATCAGAAAATTAGCTCAAGCTGCAGCTGTTTCCATGCCGACGGTCTATGCCCTTTTCAAATCGAAAAGGGGAGTCCTCGAGTCTCTTATCGATAGCGCTCTTCCCCCCAAACAATTTACAGCACTTGTCGATGAAGTAATGTATGAACCTTCACCTAAAAAACGTATGAGCATCACAGCAAAAATTGCGCGTCAGATTTATGATGCTGAAAAGGAGCTAATAGACATCTTGCGCGGCGCTTCCGTTGTTGCTCCCGAGTTCAAAGAATTGGAGCAAGAAAGAGAAAGACGTCGCTATGAAAGGCAAGGGGAAAGCGTTAAAAAGTTGATGAAGGAAAAAGCTCTTGCTAAAGGTCTTACTCTGCAAAAGGCGCGTGATATTCTCTGGACCATGACTGGTCGCGATCTGTATCGCCTGCTTGTGATCGAAAGAAAGTGGTCATCGAGCGCATATGAAAAATGGCTGACAGAGGCCCTAATCACGTCGCTTCTAGCTTAGCTCGCACCTCTTCTACCTTCGGCTCACCCAACTGTCCCGCTGCTTCATAGAGCGTTAGTGCGCGCTTAAAGAAAGAAGAGCCATTGTTTCTCTTTCCTTCTTGAATAAGCCCCTGCTCATAAAGGAGATCGGCAGCAATCATCCGTCGCTCCACTTCATCGATTTGATCGAGCAACCATTCTTCACTGCCCATCATTAGAAGTTCTGGGTTTATCTTCAAATAGAACCGGCTAGCAGTTTGGATCTCCTTCTCGGCTTCTTCATACTGCTCAGCCTTCCGCAGCTTGACAATCCCAATGAGGGCCTGCACAAACTGCTGAATAATTTTCATAACATAATCATTCTGAAACATACTAAGAGAGTACTACTTCCAATGGCTTCAAAAATCAGCCGCACAAGTTTCCCAATCCCTTCCATAAAAATGGGGCAGGTAGGACTTGAACCTACGACCAACGGATTATGAGTCCGCTGCTCTAACCACTGAGCTACTGCCCCAAAGGGGCGTAGTGTAGCAGGGAAGGAATTATTTGTAATGGATTAACCTTCGTAGGTTTGAAAGACTGTGTGGGAATCATAAGAAAGCTAAGTCACCCTCATGGACTATCTAAAGAAATAGAGTTTTTATTTCAGAAACTGAGTTTGTAAAGAGAAATGAGGGAAAAACAGAAGAGGATAAGCACAATTAGGGAATCATAGCCCATACGGAAAATGGTTCTATTTTTTCTTTCAAGGATTCCCCAAAGGAAAGTTGCTGTGAGTAGAATGCCGGTGGCCATTAGAAGAATATTGGAGTGATCTGCTTGGTTGATAATACTCCCTGACCTATAGACAAGATCTGCAAGAAAAAGAAGAGAAATGGTTAGAGCGTTGGAGCCAAAAATATTTGCAATAGCAAGAGCGTAAGCTTTTTGGCGTACAGCCCCGAAAGTTGTGCTGATTTCAGGCAGTGAGGTTGTCAATGCAACAAGTGTCGCCCCCATCCAACTCCCTGTCCAATTCCACTCTTGTGCTAAAACATCCGCAAAATAAGCAATGACCCATCCAGCAATCAATACAATTAAAGTGTGAATAGCAAAACTAATCATTAGGCGAAAATTCGAAAAGCGACGCAAGGGAGGTGTCGGTAATTTCATCGTCATTTTTGGTGCGGAACCTTTGGAAGTCCACTTTTGGTTATTCTCTTGGTGGAGAATGAAGTAGAGCATGCATAAGTAGAGACCAAAAAGAAGAATCGACCAAAACCCGACGTTCCATACGGTAAAAACTTCTCCTAGAGTCATTGCTAAGATGGTGATTGCAAGTTGTAGAATGACAAAAATACCACCAATAACCAAAGTTGCCTTAGGGGCAAAGTAGGTTAAGGCTCCTCGAATAAGAATTAAATCTGCAACTGCAAGCACTGCCGTTTGGATATTGATCCCTCCAAGGAGGTTATTGATAGCAAGCTGTGCATTTCCTATCCAAGAGGCTGTTAGAGTTGTTGCAAGTTCAGGAAGGGTTGTTGCAATCGCAAGAAGGAAGGCGCCTATAAAGACCCGACCGACTTTATAGCGGTCACCAATCCAATCAGCATATACGGCTAATTTTGTGCCAGAATATCCAATGGCTCCTCCTGCAATCAAAATAATAATAAGGTGAGACAAGGATTTAGTGTCCATGGTCATCCTTAGAGAGATTATAAAAGTGGACCCAAGGATCTGGGGGCCTCGAAGCATGAGTGGGGATAATGACAAACAACACCAGTAATAAAGCAAGGGTCATGTAGGATTGAAAGAGAGGAGGGGGTGGAGGGTTAGGTTGGACCATTGCAACAAGACATAGAATGAGAATCGGGATCCCATTCATTAGGTGGATTTTCCGTAGAGGAGGGTAAAAGGAAAGGAAAGAGAAAACACAAATCCATGCTGCCAAGCAGAAGTTTAAGATCCAAAAGGGTCTTGGATCAGGAAAGATCCATGTACTAATGCATAAAAAAGCAGCTAAGCAGACTTCAACGATTCTTGCCCACATTCCTTCTTCCTTGGTTTGTCATTTCAAGGCCCACTTCATGGGCGATTTGTGTGGGCTTTCCCCAAAACGTTTTCCAAAAAATAGAAAACTTTTTAGAGCGCTTCCATACATGGTAGAGAAAAATCACAGAAGAAAGCACCTCATCATAAGCTAGAATAATAAGGATGAGTGATATCAATGCTGTGATAAGGCAAAGTGTGCACCATGCTTTTACAATAAAACCCTGGGCAATCACAAGAATGATGCTTACAATCCCTAAGGGAATCACATCGAGGCCGAACACAATGACAATCCAAGGGCGAAATTGCCATCTACGAATGGAACCCGCAAGAGCAAAAATAACATCTCCTAAATAAGCCCACGCTCCCATCACACCGTCAGGGATCCGAAAAAGACGACTCATCCAATGCGAAGCATTAGAATCGAGTACCTGTGCAGATTGTTTTCCAAAAATGGGATCCCAAACCTCTGGAATAAGTTTCCATTGATAGAGTCCTAGGTACACCGCAATCAAAAAAGCGATTAAACCGACTAAGGCGACTCGAATCCTTTGACTCCATTTAGAGGGATTATAATTCCAGGGTTTGGGGGGTAAATGAGGATTAATATTCATGGTTTCATAATAATCAAAAAAGAGTTATTGAAAAGAGAATGCAGAAAATTATTATTACTGGGGTTAACGGCCGGATTGGGTCACGACTTCGTGAAAAGCTTCAAGACAAGTATGAGATTATTGGAATCGATAATGAAGAAACTCATGCTGTTTCGTTTAAGAATTACTTCAAAATCGATTTTTCTTCAGATAAAGAGATGCATAAGGGCTTTGACGCTATTTATCAACATCATGGAAAAGATTTTTATTCCGTAATTCACCTTGTTGCTTACTACAGTTTTCAAGGGGGAGACTATACTCCTTACGATCAGATAACTGTGCAAGGAACTCGCCGTCTTTTAAAGGAGCTTTCTCGTGGAAACATTGAACAATTGGTCTTTTCAAGTACCCTTTTGGTGCATAAACCCTGCAAAGTAGGAGAAAAAATTCGAGAAGATTCACCAATTAATGCCCGTTGGGAATATCCAAAATCTAAAATAGAGGCTGAAAAAGTCATCATAAATCGGAGGCAACGATTTTCAGCTGCGATTCTTCGCATCTGTGGGTGTTATGATGAAGACTGTCACGCGATTCCCATTGCCCGACATATCTCACGGATTGACAAACAGTCTTTAGAAAGTCATTTCTATCCTGGAGATCTTCAAAGTGGAGCGCCGTACCTCCATTTTGAAGATCTGGTTGAGGGAATTATTGCTGTTATTGAAAAGAAAGATTCCCTTGAAAACGATGAAGTGTTCCTAATGGGAGAAGAAGAGACCTTGACTTTTAAAGAGCTCCAAACGCAAATCGGCAACCTTTTATGGAATAAACCTTGGAAAACCTATCCTATTCCAAAATGGGTGGCAAAGCTCGGTGCCTACCTGAAAAAGTCTTTTATTCAACCTTGGATGATTGATTTTACCGATGATTATTATGCCCTCGACCTGTCAAAGAGCAAACGCCTTCTGAATTGGTCTCCCAAACATTCTCTACGCAAAACACTCCCCATTATGATTAAGAATCTTAAAAAAGACCGTGCCAGATGGTATGTCAAAAATAAGATTCCCCTTTAGGGAATATCTTTATGGAGATTTCCCACCATCACCAGCCCTCCAGAAATGAGAATTAAATTCTTAAAAATATACTGTCCTTCCAATGTAAGTCCAAAAGGAAAAACAGTGAAGCAATCCTCAGGATTAGTAAAAAGAGGCATGAAGGTACCTGGAAACTGGAGGAATAAAAGAAGAAGTCCTAGGCGTCGCAGTTTAGGGATAAAGAGAAATATCCCTAAACAGACTTCCCAAATCCCTAAAGTAATTACAAACTCATGGGTGAAAAACCAGTTGGTTGCTCGCTCTACAAGTTCTTCAACGGGACTAATCCCGATAATCTTCAGAAGCCCATACCAAATGAAAATGATGCCGTAAGCTCCAAATAGAAGTTTAGGTCCCGACCGCCTTAAGGTGTGGGAAATTTTCTTTTCTAGTGCAAAATATTTTTCTATAAGATGTCTCATTGTCCTATTTTCCATTTGCCATAATTAAACAATTTTGGGAAAAGTTTCTTTCGCAGTGATTCCAAAAAAAACACTACTAACCCTGGTGTTAAGCAGATAAGCCAGTCTTGAAATGTTAGAAACGTTGTCATAAAGCTTTTTTGGAAAAAGGGAATATACAGGATCATTCCTAAAAGGCAGACTGCAATAATACTTGATAGGATGAGCATTTTATTCCGTAAAAAACCTAATGATCTCACAGAGCGCTCATCTGATCGCATATGAAAAGAAATAAACCACTCAAAAAGGACAATTGAGCAGAAAGTCATACTCCTTGCATGGGTAAGGTTGCTTGTGTTTAAACTAAAAGAAAAGACAAGAAAAGCTCCGATACTTAACGCAAGAGAAAGAAACCCAATCCGCCACACCATTCCAGGAAAGACAAGACCTACCTGGTGACTTCGGGGAGGGTACTGGAGCTCATTTCCCTCTTTTGGTTCCATTCCGATGGGAATTGCCACAAGGGAACCCGTGACGAGGTTGATCCATAAAATTTGTAGAGGTTCAAGTGGAGAAGTCTGAAAAAAGAGAAACGCAAAGAGGATTGTTGCCACTTCCCCAAAACAAGTTGTCATTAGAAAGGTTGTGACATGGCGGAGACGATTGAATATTGCTCTTCCCTCGTCAACACAATCTACAATCGTTGAAAAATTATCATCGGCTAAAATGATATCTGATGCCTCTTTTGTCACATCTGTCCCTGTGATTCCCATGGAAATCCCAATATTTGCCGCTTCAAGAGCCGGTGCATCATTCACCCCATCCCCAGTCATACCAACAATATCCCCTCTTTTTTTACATGCCTCAACAATACGCAGTTTATGCCCTGGTTCAATTCTTGCAAAAATATGGATTTCTTTAAGCTTTTCTTCTAAGATGTTATCTTCATAACTTTCTAATTCACGACCTGTTACAACTCCTTTACTACTCAACTCTAACTCTTTTCCTATGGCTTCTGCTGTTTGAGGGTTATCTCCCGTTACCATCTTAACAGTGATCCCCGCTTGCTGACATTTTTTTATGGCCTCTTTGACCTCCTTCCTAGGGGGATCAATAAATCCTAGACATCCAATGAATGTTAGCCCCTGCTCAATCCCTCCCTCATTAAAGTCTGATTCAGAACAGTCTTTGTAGGCCATCCCTAAAATCCTCAGACCTTTTTTTGCCATTTCATGTAGCATTCCTTCAATAGTCGACCTTTCTTTGTCTGACAATGGTTGTACTCTCCCCTCTACCTCAACCTGAGAGCTAAATGCTAAAAGTTTTTCTGGAGCCCCTTTAATCAATGCTCGGGGACCTTCTTTCTCCGCATGCAAGGTTGCCATCCACTGCTTTTCGCTGCTAAAGGGAATTTCATCTACTCGAGGAGTCTCTTTTTCCCAAGCCTCTTTTTTCTCATTGATTTCTTTTAAACCTTTTAAGAGGGCTATCTCCGTCGAATCTCCGATTTCTTTATCCTCTTTAAGAACGGCATCGTTGCATAGAGCTCCAATCTTGAGTAGCTTTTCTCTTTCAACACTTTCGTTCTCAATAGGAAACTGTCCTTTGAGGGTGGCCCACTCTACAAGTGTCATTGCATTTTCAGTGAGCGTTCCAGTTTTGTCCGTACAGATTACAGTTGTTGATCCTAAAGTTTCCACAGCGACAAGTTTCCGAATAATCCCTTTCTTCTTTGACAAGTGATGGACTCCTGAAGCAAGGACCACTGTAACTGTTGCAGGAAGTCCTTCTGGGATTGCAGCAACTGCAATTGCTACGCAAAGCAAAAAGAGCTCGAGCCACCCCATTCCAATCGACCAACCAAGGGCTAAAAACCCTAAGATAATACCCCCAATCACAAGAAGCATCCAGTTTCCAAGCCGCTTAATCCCTTTTTGAAGAGGTGTCAATTCCTTGTGTGTGGATTGGAGCTGCTTTGCAATTTTCCCAAGCTCAGTACTCATTCCAGTGGCACAGGCAACCGCTACCCCCTTTCCATGAGATACAACAGTTCCAGCATACACCATGTTCTTCCGCTCTGCAAGTTCCGTCTCTTGAGCAAGAGGATCTGTCATTTTTTCAACAGGAATAGACTCTCCTGTTAAAGAGGCATCATTGACTTGCAAGTTTGAAACCTTCATGAGTCGACAATCAGCCGGAACCCGACTTCCCGCTTCTAACAAAACAATATCTCCAGGGACACACTCTTTTGATAGAATTTCTTCAACACTGCCTTCCCGCTTGACTTTTGCTTTTGGAGCTGCCATTTTTTTCAAAGCAATCAAAGCTTTTTCTGCCTTCACTTCTTGAAAAAATGCGATACCCACCATTAGGCCAATTGTTACCAAAATAACAGTTCCATCTAAGATCGAAGCAACAAACAACTTTAAAATTGCTGCTACGAATAAAATCACAATCAGGGGATTAAAAAACTGCCCCACAAAAATCGCAACGACCGAGCGCCCTTGTCGTCCCTCAATCTCATTGAGCCCGCTCTCTTTTTGCCGCTTCGTTACCTCGCTGGAGTTCAGACCCTCTTCCTCTACTCCATATTCCTGCAAAATATCTTCTACTTTCCGTGCATGCCAATCCATATTCTTCTTCTATCTCCTTTGGGGAAATTTTGTCCAAAAAACTAAAAAGTCCCAGAGTGTCACTGATTCAAGCACGCTTATGGGGCTACGACCAACGGATTTTGTAATGGATTAACCTTCGTAGGTTTGTTTGGCGTGGGTTTCTTTCACAAAAAAGAGGATGATGAGAGAAAGAAAGATTGCTGTGGGGATCATGAGAAAGCCGAGTTGAAAGCCTTGGACGGTGGGGTGTGTAGTTCCTTCAGGAAGGACAGATTGAATGAGGGAATGGACAGAGTTATCGAAGAGGATTTTGAGGATGAAGTGAAGGGTATAGGCGAACCCAAAGACTGTTGCAGCAACGATGGGGATGTTCCGCTCTATAATGAGAGGAAAGGAAAGGGCGATGACTCCTGAGGAAAAAGCTGTGATCATTGAAAACATAGCAGCTAAGGGATAAGGAAGTCCTGGGATATAGATTGTTAGGGTGCTAAAGATCAGAGTGGAGACAACTCCAATATAGAGAAAACGTTTGCGGTTTTGGTAGCGCGTCGATAGATAGGCAAAAAACGGACAAGCAATCGCGAAAAGAGATGCATAAGTCACGTTCAAGATAATTCCTGCTTGTTTAGATACGTTGTAGGCTACCTCAAAAAATGAAGCATGCCAGAGCCCAAGATATGTCAGCCAGGGAGCAGAAAATAGGGCATAAAAAATGGCGACGACCCAGTTTTGTCCTTTGGAAAAGACGTGTCCAATGGCTTTAACAAGAGGAACATGATTTTCATATTGATGGACAGAATAACGGGCTCCAGGCTCTGAGTCTCGGACAAGACTGAAGAAAATAAGGGCATAAAGGATCCCAATAATTCCGAAGTCGACCATCATTTGTCTCCACCCTAGGTAGTGGAGCAATACTGAGGCAATGGGCTGCCCTACAGCAATGCCTAGGGCTGCAATGGAGAGGGTAAGTCCTGCAACAAAAGCAAATTGCTTAGGAACAAACCAATTAAAGGCGAGTTTAAGGGCGTTCACAAAGGCAGTCACCCATCCAAATCCTAAGATAAATGCTGCAGCCCAGAGTTGCCAATCGACTTTTGCAAATCCGAAAAAAACAGATCCCAATCCAAAAATAACAATACCAAGAGAAGTCATCCGCCTTGCTCCCATTTTATCGATGAGGATCGCGACAGGAATTTGGAAGATGATAATGCAGTAAGCGTAAGGATTAATGAATCTCCAAACATGGTGGAAAGTCATCTCCTCTGGAGGCTTAACAGGACGGATGGATAGGGTAGCAGACTGAACACAGTAGATATAAAAGAGGAAAATACAACTGAGAAGCCAGACCATCCACGGATAGTAAGGGCGAGGATGGGGAAGGTAGTTAGGACTTTTACTCATGATTCTCCATCGGATAAGCTGTAAAAGCTTTGATTTACCCGATTAAAGAATTAATGCGCAAGCCCTTCAGCTACGAATCGGTGGGCTGATCTTCGATATTTTCTTTATTGATCCGCTTATTGATGTCTTGATGTTGCTGAATTTCAGTTGTCAATGTTTGAATCAGGGCATCTTGTTCTTCTTTGAAGTAGGCTTCGATTTTTTTTGGGTCTCCCGTGGCTAAAACATCTTTGATTTCCTTTGCAACAATAGGGTTTGACTCTGCAAGCTTATCGACAAGGGGTATGGCTTGCTTGAGACGCTTTTTTTCATCTAAAGAATCATCGCAATAAATCTGGAACAGCTGGTTGAGCATGAATAGGTTACCATGAATGTTTTGCTCTTGATTTTTGAGATGACGTGCTAAGTCATTTTCTGGCGTGTGACTCATATCCTCCCTCCTTTTTCCTTAATGTAACATATGAACCTATCTAGTATTAAAGATATTTTTTTTATTCCACGCTTTTTGGCATCTTTTTCCTTTTCATTTTGCCCCCTTATCTCATGGACAATGTGGTCAAAATGAAAAGAAAAAATCTGCTCAAAAATCGAAGAAATCAAATAAATCCTTTAATACTGGATAGGTTCTTGCAACGTAAAGCTCAGCTTTTTATTTGCCCTGATAACATGAGGATATGCCCCTTTTCAATAACGGCTTCTATCTTTGAAGTCGCCAGTTTGACTTGATCAGGTGTATCGAAAAACTCAATCACTAAGGGCAAGTCCAGGGAAAGACTTAAAAAATGAGAAGATTGCACCTTTCCCCCTTTCTCAAATCCTTCAATCCCTCTAAGTACCACAACATGGCGCACTTTCACCTCTTCGTGAAGAATTTTGAGCACCGCATTGAGGTGATGCTCTCTTTCACTCATGTAGACTCGAGCTAAAATAATCTCGTTCATATTTTTCTCCCAAGGATAAGTCCCCCGTAGGCTGCAAAGAGTCCCAGTGCAACCGAAAGGAAGAGATAGAAGATCAGTTTTAAGCTTTCTCCACTTTCCCAAAGGTCAATGGCTTCAAGAGAAAAGGTGGAAAAGGTTGTAAAGCCTCCAAGAAGGCCGATGATCACAAAGGCGCGCAGATCGCTACTGAGTGCACCGATCCGACTTAAAATCAAAATGCTTAGAACGCCAATAAAGAACGATCCAACAACGTTCACGACAAGCGTTCCTAAGGGAAACACAAAGGGAGTGGCAAGTTGAATCGATCGTGAAAGAAGTAGCCGACAGATTGACCCGATCCCCCCTCCAATGCCAACAAGAATCAGTTCTTTCATTGGCTGCTCCTGTAGGATGTCACAGAAAAGACAGGGATCGGCTCTGTAAATCCTTTGAACTGCATCGGCTCGAGCGTTTCAAAGTCGATCTGAGTCTTCACCCCTTCAGCCTCTAGTGTACTTTCACTAATCAATACCTGCATGCCTCCTGCCTCAGAACAAATCCGCGCAGCAAGGTTCACATTGGCCCCTAAGACGGTATAATTCAAGCGATTTTCAGCCCCCATATTTCCCGCAACCACATTTCCTGTATGGATTCCAATGCCCATTTCGATTTCGGGAAGCCCTTGTTGTTTCCGCTCCTGATTCCAGGTTTTGATCTCGTCGATCATGTCGATAGCGCTTTGAATGGCTTGGAAAGCGCTTCCAGGTTTTTCAATAGGCGCACCAAAGAGCGCCATTACTTCATCACCAACATATTTATCAATCACTCCTCCGTGTAGATCGATTTTTTCTGACATCTTTGTCATACAGGTATTGATGAGACTGATGACCTCTTGCGGCTGCATTTTTTCTGTCATCTTGCTTAACCCACGGATATCTGCAAAGAGCACCGTCACCTTTTTTTCTTCTCCCCCCAGTTGGATATTTCCTTTAAGCGCTTCTTCTGCAATCTCTTCAGAAACCACTTTGTTAAGGATCCCACGTACCCGTTCTTTTTCTTTGAGCCCTTGGATCATTTCAAAAAAGGAGTGGTAAAGCGTGTAGACTTCATCACGAGATTTCTTCTTGGATTCTTCAGGAATTTGAATCGCTTCGAGATTTCCCGCCGCAACCTCTTTTGTTACATTTGCTAAGTGGGTAATCGGACGGGTAATCCGTTTAGAAATGTTATTGAGAAGAACTAAGACAAATAGGAGCCCTGCCACTGAGGCGATGCGCATCTGCATCGAGATTTGATTGACGATTTCGATCGCCCCTTCTCTAAGGGAATTGACAAGTGCATACTCCTCATCCTTCGGTTTAAAAATGAAGAAGTGCACATCAAGTTTGCGATAAGGCACAATATGGAGAAAAAAATAATCCTCTCCCCCAACTGCAACCGTCCCTGAACTGGAGGAAAGGAGTTGCTCAACAGGAATTTCATACCACTTGGGATCTTGAATTTCCTTTCCTTCTTCATTGGTCACAACAATGATTTTATTGTCGGAAATAAACAAACCTTGCTGGTGGGTTGCTCGAGATAGGGAACCTAAAACAAGCCCTCCATGTGTTCCTACTGTAAGATATCCTACCCGTTTTTTCCCATCCTCCTCTTCTTCAAGACGCAGTGTGTTTCCAAAAAAGACATGATGCATCTCTGGGAGGGTAATGACATCAATATGGGTCGCTAAAAATTCTGCCGGCTGCGTTAACGATTCTAGAGAAGCATCATATTGATAAAGCGGCTTTTGATAAAACACTGACTCACTGAGTAAAGATCTTCCATAAAAATCTTTAGTATCGACCACTCCCATTCCAATGGGAGATCTCTCCGACAAGGGAGCGTGTCCAAAAACGTTGGAGTTGGTGAGTGTGGAAAGACCCCAAATCAACCCCACCTTATTGTAATGGTCGAGGTATTCTTTCACGTAATATTTAACTTGCTCTTCCGTCTCCTGATGAACGTGATAGTATTCCTCTACTCTTTCATATTGTTTTGGAGCATTTTCCTCTCGTTTTTCAATCATTGCCATCCACTCTAAATGGCCGGGGATATGGGAAGGGTTCTCCTTAAGGTATTTTTGGGCAGCATAGATCTTTTCAATAAACCCCTTCAGATAAAATTGCTCTGCGGGGAGTTCTAACCACTTGAGAAATGGCTCAAGAAGATCGATCGAAAGTTTTAGGTTTTGGGTGTCGCGCTCATCAAAATAAAAGTTCAGAATTTGCTCA
>JAGROF010000142.1 GCA_020440405.1 Chlamydiia bacterium | reverse complement strand
TCTTTAGTCTTAACATTTTGGGTACTTCCTGCTCTTGTGATTAGTTGCACCCCTTTGAAGTATAAAGAGGTCATGCAAGATATTCGCTCCTCATGCTTTCTTGCGTTCATTATTGGGTCTCCAAGCATCGCCATTCCCTTTCTCTATAAAACAGTCCAAAATCATGCCCAACGGTTTGAGATCAAAGACAAGGAATTGCACGCCACTTCTCAAATGATTGTTCCGATCGCCTATACATTCACCCAAGTAGGAAACCTATTTATTCTCTTCTTTATCATGTTCCTCTCCTATTTTTTCCGCCATCAGCTTCAGGGAGCAGAAGCCTTTCTGGTGGGATTGATGACAGTCTTGATGTCTTTTGGAGGACCTGAGCTTGCAATCAATTCGATTTCCTTCTTAACAACTAACCTTGGATTTCCCGATACGGCAATGGAAATCTATGACAACGCTTCTATTATCACTCAAAACTTCCAAATTCTTATCAGCGTCTCTTCAATGGTTGCCTTTGTGATTCTCCTCCTTTTAGGGTACTACAAAAGGCTCATCTTCCGTGCTGGGATCTTTTTTCGACATTTTTTCCTCTTTTTCTTCCTTCTGATTATCTCAGTTCTTGGAACGAAATATGCCATGCTCCAGTATGGCCCTAGGAAAAATATTACCGAAACACTCACGATTAAATCGGATTATCACATCGCCGCCTCAGCGAAAGTGTATCGTCCAGGAGAAGCTGTTCCAGACAATCAAGAGCGCCGCAGCATCGACGACACCATGGAACGGATTTATCGCACCCGTTCCCTTTATGTGGGATACCATCCCAATCTTCCCCCGTTTACTTACTTCAATGACCAGAGACAGCTTGTAGGATACAACATTACCTTTGCCTATAAACTTGCTCAAGATATGGGGGTTGACCTTACCTTTATTCCTTTTGACTATCAAAATTTAGGTGAAGACCTTCAAGCAAATATCTTTGATATCGCCATGTCTCCTGTCCTTCTTGCAGAAGCAACAATTACCGGGATGAACTTCCCCCATTACTACCTAACCACCCATAACGTGATGATTGTCCCCCGCTCAAGAAGAGAAGAGTTTGAAGACTTCGATGATCTTCAAACAAATCCCTATCTTGCTATTGGAGTGATCGGGGCTTATGGAGAAATCTTAAATCGTATTCTTCCTGAAGCACAAGTCGTTAAAATTGACCATATCGATAACATTGACAGTTACCTATCTAAAGGAATTATCGATGCGATGCTTTGGACCAAAGAACAAGGGATGGAATACTGTCGCAATAACCCTGACTATGTTGTGGTTGAATATGGTCCTCAAGCTGGAGCTTCTTACCTAGCCTACCCTGTTAAATTTAAAGCATTTGCTTTTATTTTCTTCCTTGATCGTTGGATGACGATTCAAGAACATATCGGCTTTAAAAAAGAACAATATCAATATTGGATGCAAGGGCAACCCCCAGAAAAAAAGGAACCGCGGTGGAGCATTGTCCGCAATGTATTTCACCTGATAAATTAACCTTTCTGATAAAATACTTATTATGAAAAAAATTTTACTCACTCTTTCAGCTTGTTTTCTCTTCATTATTCTTGGAATCTCTTATATCTACACTTATCAAGAAGACATGCTTTTCCAAAAAGCCACCCTTCCGCAAGAGTATGCCTTCGCTTTTGAAGAACCTTTTGAAGAGCTTTTTCTCGAAACAGAAGAAGGTGCCCGCATCAACGCTCTCTACTTCAAAACAAAAAACCCCAAAGGAATCGTTTTATATTTCCATGGGAGAGGAGGCAATCTATCTGATAATTGGGGAAAAGTCTCCCGAGAATTCACGTCTCGAAACTATGAGTTATTTGTCATGGACTACCGCGGTTTTGGGAAAAGCACGGGGAAGCTCAGTGAAAAAGCGATTTGTCATGATGCCGACTTTTGTTATGACTATCTGACAAATTACTATCGTGAAGATCAAATTGTTGTCTATGGACGTTCCCTTGGAACAGGCATCGCCACTTATGTTGCCTCCCATCACGATCCCAAAACCCTCGTCTTAGAAGCTCCCTACTTTAGTATTTTAGACCTTACTCCACGTCAAGCCCCTTACCTCCCTCGCTTTTTGATTCCTCTTCTCTTAAAGTATCACTTCCGCACCGATCAATGGATTGTGCGTGTCGATGCCCCTATCCATATTTTCCATGGAACAGATGACGAGCTTGTTCCCTATGACTCCAGCACCAGGCTCCTTAAACTTCTCAAAGACAAAAGAGACGCTTCTCTCATCTCTATTGAAAATGGAAAACATAACCATCTCCGATTTCATCCCAAATACCAAGATGCCCTAACCTTAATCCTGGATTAGAAAGAAGGGGTGTGGTAAACTTTTTGCCATGGCAGAACTACCACAACAACCTCCAGATTATCAAATCATCTTTCCCATCGAAGAGGAAAATGGCAATGGAATTTCTCATGATGACCTAGAATTCCATGTCTTGCAACCTCCTACGCCTCCAATGGTAAAGTTAGAGGAAAAAGACCTTTTTCTTATGGCGCACTTCCTCCATTCCAAATATGAAAAAGGTTTCACATGGGGAGAGCTCCCCCTCATTATTGAACAAACACGTGCCTTTGTGGGACCTAACCCAGAAATGTCTGCAAAGGAAAAGCTCAAGTCTTGTATCGAAATCATCCATTACTTGATGGTGAGCCTAGACACTCTCTACCTCCCTGAAAAAGCAACAGACCCTTTCTTTGAGCATTTAATTGCACCTTATATTGAGCTTGCCCTTGCCCTTCCTACAGAACGCGCTTTGATTCAGCCCTCCAGTAAAAAAGAGCTCACTGAAGAAGCCCTTACAGAATATGCCCACCAGATTTTACAGCGCTTTGACGACGGATGTTTGACATGGGGAAACCTCTCCCTCATGACCCGTTATGCCCTGACGTATGTTCTATCCTATAAAAATCTCAGTCTTGAAACGCAAAAAGAAGGAGCCTTTGCAATTATCGAGGTCATCCTTTCCAAAACGAGTCCTTCTCGCCTCCCTGAGTTTTACGACGAGAAACTCTACAAAATCTTCCTGAAAAATTTTATTTCCCTGCAGCTGCCCACGTAAAGTCCTGAAAAGTTGAGTCCAAGTCTTGAGTCGTTAACTTTATAGAATTCAGCTGCTCTTTGAGCACACTTAAGCACTCCCCTGTTGGATAAACTCCAGGCTTTGGCATGGGAAGATCAGCGGTGTCGTGAATTCCAATGTGGAGCTTCACTTCTTGCTCCTCTTGCGCAGAAATTGCTCGAACCGTTGTCGCCAAATGGAGAGGATAATTCATATTTCCTAGCCAAGACATAAATCCATGATATTTGAGAAAGGTCGCAAGAGCTGTTCCCTCTACATAACTCATCTTGTTATAAAGGAACTGCAGATTTTCTATATGGATCCCCATTTGGAATCCTCCTTTAGGAAAAATGATCATCCGACGCTCGGGGGCAAAATGAACTGTCACTTTTTGGTCTAAGTAAAGGGGAGAGTGGACCATATCATCCCATCCTTCTTGTAAAACTTTTGGTGTCGTGCCAACAAGAGGACTTTTGAAAGTAACATCAAAGGTAAGAGGGCTCTCTGGAGATTGCTCGACACACATAATCTGATCCAAAGGGAGAAGCGTTGATAAAATCCGCTGCGCCAACTCCTCATCCATTAAAGTCGCTCGGAGACTTGTGCTTATAATCATGGCAGCTCCTTCTCCTTCCCACTTTGTAAGAACCTCATCATGGAAAGGTTTCATTTCTTCTTTGACTACTTTAGGAGATTCAAGCACGCTTTCCTCAGCATCCATTGACTGCTCACCCGTGTCAAAGCTAAAAAACTCTGATTCTTCGCTTACACAACTAAAAAACTCTGCAGGCTCTGAGAGCTCCCGCTGAAGTAAATAGTCAATATGAGGATTCACATGGCTCTTTAAGTACCCTTCAAACCACTTCTTGCGTGCACGTAATGTATCATCCCATTCACACCTGTCAAGAATGGCATTGACCCGTTGAAGAGTTGTAACAGGCGTTTTTGTTTCAAAAAACTTCGGGAAAAGTTCTAAGACCTTTTGGGTTTCTCTGTTTCTTTCTGCTTCAAACGTTAGAACTGTCATCCGCCCTTGATAACGGGCAATATCTGCCTCATTAGAGAACTTTCGTACAACGGTATAAAAGAACGATTTCAGACATTGGACAATTCCCGAATCCTCCTCTTGCCATCTTTTTTCCCCAATAAGCTCGGGGTCAATGGCTCGAAGTTTTTCCTGGGTCTCCTCTAAGGTTTCTCCGCAAAAGGTCTCCTGATAGGCATCAAAGGCCTCACGATAGGCGATAAACTGATTCCAAATCTTTTCTTGCTCTGGAAACTCTAGGTAGAAATTATTCTCCTCAAACCAGTGCATGAAGACAATAATCTCGAGGTCAGAAGAGGTAGAAATTTTTTGAGTGTTATAAATTGTGTTAACTAAATTTTTGAAATCTAGACGGGCCTGTTCCAAGCGTCCATACGCCTGGTCCTCCAAATGGAGCTGAGTCCTAGAATCTACAGGCTTAACTAAATCACTCATTATAATAATCCCCTAAATTAGTGTTATATTA
>JAGROF010000141.1 GCA_020440405.1 Chlamydiia bacterium | reverse complement strand
ATAGAAGGCGCTTAAGGGATGAGCAGCTCGCGGGCGACACCCTCTAGGGTAGGTTCAAAGCATTCTATCAAAAATAGTGGAATAAAAAGAACGTTTTTTACAGGATGGAAAATGTGTAAAAAGGTAGGTTCATGGCAGAAAAGCAGTCAAAAATCTCGCAGATAGATAAAGGCTCAATGAAGCGGATTCTCGGTGTTGGGGACTTGTTTGCAGTGGGGTATGGAGACCTTGGGTCATCGATTTATTATGCTTTAGGGATTACCGCACTTTTTTCCTTAGGGGCGGCTCCCATTAGCCTGGCACTTGCAGGGCTTGTTTTTGCCTGTACAGCCCTATCTTATGCAGAGCTTTCAGCGATGCTTAGAGATTCTGGAGGTTCGGCAACCTTTACCCGTCATGCGTTTAACGATTTGATTTCATTCATTGCAGGATGGGGTCTTCTCTTAGACTTTATTGTCACGATTGCCATCTCCTCGTATTCGATCGCTCCTTACTTAGCATTTTTTGTCGGAGGGCTGAAGATCGTTTCTGTAAAAATCGGGTTCACGGTCTGTGTGATTATTATTCTCTTTTTTATCAATTATTTTGGAGCCAAGAACTCTGCGAGAATGAGTTGGTTTTTAACTACATTGACTCTATCGACACAGATTTTAATCGTCATTGTTGGAGCGATTTGGTTTATTCACTTTCCCGATCTTTGGGAGCACTTGAAGATTGGAGTGAAGGGATCTTCATGGTCTCCTTCCTGGCCAGATTTTTGGAAAGGGACAGCTATGGCAATGGTTGCCTATACGGGAATCGAATCGATGGCACAGCTCAGTGGAGAAGCCAAGCACCCAGCGCGCACTGTTCCTAAAGCAATGATGTTAGCAATGGGAATGCTCCTTTTTGTCTATATCGGGATTGCTATTGTGGCACTGTCTGCAGTGACGCCCCAAGAGCTGAGCACAAAGTTTCTCGAGGACCCAATCGCAGGGATCGTATCAAAAATGCCTTATGGAAGCAATATCTTAGGAGGATGGATAGGGCTTTTAGCGGCGATCATTCTTTTTGTTGCCTCTAATGCGGGTCTGATTGGAGCCTCACGCCTTTCATTTAATATGGGGGAAAACTATCAGCTTCCACGCTTTGTGTATAAGCTTCATCGCAAGCACAAAACCCCTTATGTTTCTTTAGCAATTTTCGCTATTCTTGCAATTGTCATTGTTTTAGCCGCGCGTGGCAAGCTCGATTTCTTGGCCAACCTTTATAACTTTGGAGCGATGCTTGCTTTCTTTATGACCCATCTCTCCTTGATCTTCCTGCGCATTAAAAAGCCTGAAATGAACCGCCCTTTTCGGATTCCTTTTAACATCCGGATCGGAAAATGTTCGATTCCCATTACAGCCATCATTGGGGGCCTTGCTACCGCAGCGACTTGGTGCCTTGTGGTGATTACAAAGGCCGATGGAAGAGATCTTGGATTCACTTGGATTGCTTTTGGCCTCATCATCTACTTTTACTTTCGGAAAAAGCAAGCCATTCCCCCAGCAGGAAAGGTGGAAATCCAAAAGATCAAAATGCCAGAATTCCAGGCAAAGAAGTATAAACACATTCTAGTTCCCACTCGAGGGGGACGAGAGACTCAAACCGTGCAAATGGCTTGTGAAATCGCCAAAATCCATGGAGCGGATGTCACGGCTGTCCACGTCATCGAGGTTCCTTTTTCCCTTCCCCTTGAAACTCCACTCTATCACCGCACCGTCGTTGCCTCTTCTATTCTCAAAAGAGCAGAAGCAATCGGTCGGGAATTCAACATCGGAATGAAGCTACGCGTTGTTCATGCGCGCACCGTCGACGCTGCCATTCTTGAACTCATCGAAAAAGAAGAGTTTGATCTTCTTGTTATGGGCACTGTCGTCACAGCTGCCGGCGTCTCCAAAGGCTATGGCGCTGTTGTTGAGCGCGTTCTCAGAGGTTCAACCTGTCCCGTCTGGATTTGCTGCAGCGCTCATTGAATATTAGGGAAGTGGCAGGCAACCTGGTGGCCTGGGGTGATTTCTTGCAACTGAGGGCGCTTTTGGTGGCAGAGAGGCTGCACTTTGGGGCAACGGGTACAAAAGACACACCCTTTAGGAGGATTGATGGGAGAGGGGACTTCTCCTGAAAGAAGGACACGGGTTCGCTTCTTTTCAATGGTGGGATCTGGAATGGGAATCGCAGAAAGGAGCCCTTCGGTATAGGGATGTAACGGGGTTTTGTAGAGCGCTTCGCTGGGGGCGAGTTCCATAAGGTGTCCGAGATACATGACAGCAACGCGAGTCGAGAGGTATTTGACCATCGCGAGATCATGAGAGATAAAGAGATAGGTGAGTCCCATTTCATCTTGCAGGTACTTGAGAAGATTAATGATTTGGGCTTGGATAGAGACATCAAGGGCTGCAATCGGTTCGTCGCAAACGATGAACCTAGGGTTAAGCGCTAAAGAGCGTGCAATTCCAATCCGTTGTCTTTGTCCTCCACTAAATTCATGAGGGAACCGACTGCGGTATTCAGGACGGAGTCCTACGAGTTCCAGGAGTTCCTGGACACGCTTTTGCCGTCCGACAGGATTCAGAACATTATGGATGAGGAGAGGTTCTGCAATGATTTCTCCTGCGGTCATGCGGGGATTGAGGGAAGCATAGGGGTCTTGAAAGATATACTGCATATCATGGCGGAGCGCCTTGATTGCTTTTCCCCTGTATTTGAGGATGCTTTCCCCTTTAAAAAGGATGTCGCCGCTGCTTGGTTCGTAAAGGCGCATAATGGCCCGTGCTAGGGCTGTTTTTCCGCAGCCACTTTCTCCTACAAGACCGAGAGTTTCTTGAGGAAAAACTTCTAAGGAAACTCCGTCAACAGCACGCAGGGTTTTTCCTTTATAATCGAAGTATTTTTTAAGATTTCTAACCTGAAGGAGGGGCTGATTCATGAGGGCCCCTTGCGTTCAACACGAGGGTCAAAAAGCCAGCAAGAAGTATGGTGATCTGGGGTGACTTCAATCGGACTAGGGATTCCGTCATAGCAAAGGTGCATTGCATGAGGACACCGTTTAGAAAAGGCGCATCCTTTAATTTTAGAAGAGAGGTCAGGGGGGGAGCCGTGAATAGAGTAGAGATGGCGCGTGGAGGGGAGATCCAAGCGGGGAATCGAGTTTAAAAGGCGCCTTGTATAGGGATGTTTGGGAGAACGAAAGAGCTCATCAACAGGAGCACTTTCGACGATCCGCCCCGCATACATCACAATGACCCGATCACAAAATCCTGCAACAATACTAAAGTCATGGGTAATCAGAACGATGCTCATTCCCTCTTTCTTTTGAATCTCTTTCAAAAGGCCTAGAATTTGAGCTTGGATCGTGACATCGAGAGCGGTTGTCGGCTCATCCGCAATGAGAATATTGGGAGAAGAGATCATAGCAATGGCAATCATCACCCGTTGCCGCATCCCTCCACTGAGCTCATGGGGGTATTGTGATAGGCGAGATTGGGCATCGGAAACGCTGACTCGAATTAACAATTCAAGAGCGCGTTGTTTCATTTCCTCTCTAGAGGCATGAGGGTGATGGAGGGCATATCCTTCAATGATTTGGTCTCCAATCCGCATCGTGGGATTTAAGGAGGTCATCGGATCTTGAAAGATCATCCCAATCTCTTTTCCTCGTACTTTTCGCAGCTCACTCTCCTTCTTAAGAAGAAGGTCTTCCCCTTTATAGTAGATTTCTCCCTGATCGATGTTTGAAGAGACAGGAGGTAAAAGACGGGTGAGACTTTTTGCCATGACAGACTTTCCACATCCTGATTCTCCCACAATCCCTAAAGTTTCCCCTTCTTTAAGGTGAAAGCTCACGCCTCGGAGCGCGCGAACTTTTTTTGATAGCGTGGAGAAAGAAACAGAAAGGTTTTTAATTTGAAGAAGGTGTTTCATGTCCGCAGCCTCGGATCAAAAGCATCTCGAATTCCATCTCCTAAAAGATTAAAAGCCAGCATTGTAATACTAATAAAACCAGCGGGAAAGAAAAGCCGCCAAGGATAATAACGCAGGGCGGAAAGGCCATCGCTTGCCATGGTTCCCCAGCTCGCAATCGGCGCTTGTACCCCCAGTCCCAAAAAGCTTAAAAAAGCCTCTGTAAAAATGGCAGCAGGGATGGTCAGCGTCATAGTGGTAATGATCGACCCCACAGCATTAGGGATCAAATGACGAAATAAGATCCTCCATCGACTTGCCCCAAGCATATAGGCGGCCATGACAAAGTCATTTTGCTTAATTTGAAGAATTTGCCCTCGCACAATCCGTGCCATATTGATCCATCCAGTGATCGTTAAGGCAATTAAAATCGTCGTGACTCCAGGCTTCATAATGACCATTAAAAGGATGACAATTAAAAGGTGAGGAAGGGAATGGAGAATATCACTGATGCGCATCATCAGTTCTTCCATTTTTCCTCCAACCATCCCTGCAAAGGCTCCATAGAACACTCCAATTGCCATGTCGATCACTGCAGCTGTAACTCCTACAAATAGCGAAATACGGGCCCCCCACCAGATCCTGGTAAATAGATCTCGCCCCAATTCGTCCGTTCCAAACCAAAAAGTGGACGAAGGAGCCTGGTTCTTGAGAGCTAGGTGGGTTTCGTAATAAGTATGAGGACTAAAAAAAGGAACAATAATCGCTGCACCTAACATCACTAAGAGAACGCCCAGGCCAAAAATCGCGGGACGGTTTGTGCACAGCCGAAGCCAAGCATCTTTCCAAAATGACACCCCTTTTTCTGGAAGGGTGTCTGAAAGAGAAGGGGGAAGAGTGATGAGCATGTCAGAGTCTTTCACAATTCAGTCACCTTCTTATTTTCTAAGCGTATACGTGGGTCAATCACTGTATAAGCCAGATCGATGACAAGGACTGAAATCATCAATATGGTGCTATAAAAAACGGTCACTCCCATAATCACAGTGTAATCGCGGTTGGTGATGCTATTGACGAACCATCCTCCCAGCCCGGGAATTCCAAAGATTTTTTCCACAATGAAGCTCCCTGTCAAAATGGCACTTGCTAGGGGGCCTAAGTAGGTGACAACAGGAAGTAAGCTGTTTTTTAAAACATGTTTTGTAACAACTTGCCTTATGGAGAGCCCTTTGGAGCGAGCAGTTTGAACATAATCCATCTCCATGACTTCCACCATGTTTGCCCTTGTAAGTCGCGCAATAAACGCCGTCGGAAGGGCCGCAAGAGCTAGAGCAGGTAAAATGGAATGGGCAAAAGACCCCCACCTGGCTACAGGAAGAATGTCCATCTTCATCGCAAAGAGATACTGCAGGAATGTGGCCATAATAAAGTTGGGGACAGAAATTCCAATGACGGCAAGGACCATCGCTATATTGTCTTGCCATTGAGACCGCTTGACTGCAGCAATCGTTCCTAAAATAATCCCTGCAAAAAGAGAAAAACTAATCGCCTCCATCCCTAAAAGAAAGGAAACGGGGAATCCTTCTCGAATAATATCATTCACCGTGCGCCCTTCATATTTAAAGGAAGGCCCCAGATCCCACGTTACAAGTCCTTTAAGGTACTTGACATATTGAATATACCAGGGCTGATCCAATCCGTAATGAGCATACATACTTTTCATGATTTCTTCAGGGATGGCTTGCTCTTGCATAAAAGGATCCCCAGGAGCAGCTTGCATCAAGAAAAAAGTGGCCGTTGCAACAATAAAGAGAGAAAGAATCAACAAAAAAAACTTTCGTATGAAATATTTACGTTTCATCACATGTAATGGCGCATCCTTTACCCTATTTTCCCAATAAATTTAAGGGGAAAAGGGAATTTTGTCAAAGAAGCTGTTAGGTAGTGTCGCCAAATTCTCTATGTTTTTTTGGAGGTTTCTATGGAAAATTTCTGTGTTGCCCTGCTTCAAGAGCCCACTTTGGGGCTCTTTCCATCGGGCGCCTTGAACTTTTCTCATAGAAACCTCCCTTCTAGCAGAGATTATTTGATAACACTACCTAGGATCGGCTTGAGTTTGCCAAATTTTCGGCAATCAACCATAATGGGAATCATTACAAATGAGGAGATACGTTGATGGATTATGCAGCTATTGAAAAACTTTTGGGCAAAAATGCGAAATCGCTCCTAGGGCACTCCTGCAAGACAGTGTCTAAAAAGGATCTTCATCTCCCAGGTCCAGATTGGGTGGATCGCATCTTTGCGGGAAGTGACCGCTCGATTCGTGTCCTCCAAAGCATGCAAGAGATCTTGTCCCATGGGCGTCTTGCCAATACAGGATACCTCTCCATTCTCCCCGTTGACCAAGGCATCGAGCATACAGCGGGAGCTTCTTTTGCGCCCAATCCTGCCTATTTTGATCCAGAAAATATCATTAAGCTTGCGATCGAGGGAGGCTGCAATGCTGTGGCAACGACATTCGGTGTTTTAGGCTCTGTGGCCCGAAAATATGCGCATAAGATCCCCTTCGTTTTAAAATTTAACCATAACGAGCTGCTCACCTATCCTAACACCTATGATCAGATTCTCTTTTCTTCGATCGATAAGTCTTATGAGATGGGATGCCGCGCTGTTGGAGCAACAATCTACTTTGGCTCTCCTGAAAGTGACCGCCAAATCATTGAGGTTTCTCAGGCTTTTGAGCATGCCCATGAGCTAGGAATGGTGACGATTCTCTGGTGCTATCTTCGTAATTCCGCCTTTAAGACTGACAAAGAAGACTATCATAACGCGGCTGATCTCACCGGGCAAGCTAACCACCTTGGAGTCACCATCGAGGCTGATATTATTAAACAAAAGTCTCCCACTTGCAATGGAGGGTTTAAAACCCTCAAGTTTGGGAAGCAAACCGACAAGATGTATTCTGAGCTCTCGTCAGACCATCCTATCGACTTGACCCGCTATCAAGTGATCAATAACTACATGGGGCGGATGGGACTGATCAATTCTGGGGGTGCCTCAGGGGAAAATGATCTCGCTGCCGCTGTCGAAACTGCCGTGATCAATAAGCGAGCAGGCGGGATGGGACTGATCTCAGGGCGCAAAGCTTTTCAAAAGCCCATGAAGGAAGGTGTTGAGCTTCTCCATGCCATTCAAGATGTCTACCTCTGCGACAAGATCACCGTCGCATAAAGAGAGCTAGACTCATAAGACGGGCTTCAGACATACTAGCTGCCTATCCAATTTAAACGATGGGTGAAATCATATGTTTTCTCTTTTAGGATCTGCTCGATTTTGTATGAGCAGATGGCCAACATTTCAGCCTCTTGCGTACTCTCAATTCCCTTCTCTATTCGCTAGAAGCGTTAGAACTTATGGAACAGACAATCGTGACCCTCTCTCAGGAAGAGCAGGGAATTTTGACCTCAAGGGTCACCCCTCCATAATGGTCCCCCTAGGAGCTCAAAAAGTGGTTATTTCTTCAGAGAGACAAGCAGAAATCTGGAGACAAAAAGCTATACTTCTCGACGAGTATATAGGACTAGATGCTCAAGATAAAAAACTTAAACTCATGACTCTCTCAATCAAAAAACTCGCTCATTTTAAAGGAGTTCCAGTTCCTAGGGTCGATAGCGTGGAAGATTTAGATTTTGTGCATTTGTGGGTCAGTAATGAAGTTAAGAGAGATGGTATTGTACCATCAGTAGAACGCTTTAGGGACGGAAGTATAGATGTAGTCTCTAGTATTGTTGCAACGGTAAATAAATATTTTGCATCGAAAGAGTTTCAATCTCAGGCTAAAGTGCAATCTGTTTCTGAGCATTTTTGGAATACATACCAGGAAAGTGAATATATTTACCCATTTGCCACAGATTCAGAAGAGCTTTATACCATGGTAGGCATGGGGCTTCCTTTCTTAACCCCTTATACGGTTTATCATGAAGTTGGTATAGGATCTGGAGAAGGAATCCTTGAAATGATTCGCCGAGGAGTAAAAGAAAATCGACTCCCAGGATGCATTGTAGGAACAGACATTAACAAATATTCTCTAGAGTCTCTGAAACTTCTTATTGAAGAGGGGTTTGGAGGTTTGGATAATATTTTCTTAAGACGTGCAAATGCGTCAGAGCCGATTGACATGAGTCAGTTAGGGTTTTCTCCTAATGTTTTTGTCGTAGCAGCAAACCGTTTTTTTTTCTATTCTTGATCCTAAAGTTTTTAGTTCAGTTGTAAGAGGTTTTTCTGATCAGATGAAAGGAGAAGGGTATCTTGTTGCAGGAATTAATACAACTTCTGCTGAAAATATGGAATTACTAGAACTCTATGAAGGAAATCCAGATTATCAAACTGAAGACATAAGGTTTGGAAAAGCGTTATACCGAAATAACCCATTCGCTAAACAGATGGCTAGGGAAGGGCTCAGTAAAGATGATATGGTCCAGCTAATTCATGAAGAAACAGGCCTTCCCAAGGAGGAGATCAATATTTCTAGAATTGTTCGACAGATCTATTATGACCCAGAACGATTTATTGAAGAAGTTCAAAAGGAAGGCTTTATCACTCTTAACAGAGAGGTGGTAAAAGAAAATCCTAGTCGTCAGGTGGTACTGTTTAAAAATACAAAATCTTAATGATGACCAATAGCTTCTCTACATCTTTTTAGTAATGGTGAGAATGCATTCTCAGCCATTTTCTCGAATTCTGGTCCTTCTCCCGGAAGACAATTGCATTTGAGAGGGTCTGGTGTTTTTTTAGCCGCTTCTTCTCGCATTCGGGCAACCAATCTTTCTCTAAGAGGTTGAGAGATCGTAACTTCCTGCTTAGGTAGTTCTTTAAGAGTTTGGTTTGATACTGTTGCAAACCCACGACGAAAGAATGGAAAGAAAGTTCCTCCAGCTGCTGCTGCTCTGGGGCCAAGAATTGAAAACATATTTCACCTCCCTGTGAATTGTTGGGCATTAGTTTACACATGATGGTCTTTATTTTCTATTAAAAAAAGTGTATACCCAAACAACTTCAAAAGTTGACGCTTTGGCGCAGCTGTGACTATTAGATACTAGTTTACACGTAAAAAGAAAAAATGTTACTCTATTGCTCACTAAAAATTGTGGGGCGTTTATGAGTGAAATATCTGCTGTAGGCTCTAGTGGCTATGAGGCGGCTTCGTATGCTTCTGTTGAAAGAAAAGACGAGGAGGCGCCAGCTGTTGTTGTTGAGAAAGCTGCTGGACTAAAGGGAGAGGAGCAGCAAAGAACTCAAGAGATCTTTCAGAGAGCGATTCAGCCGAATCTGCGAGATCTGGATCGAGAGATGGAGCTAAAGATCCGCATCGATGCAACACGATCCCCTCAAGCGCGTTTTCCGCTTCTTCAAGAGCTTATTGAACTTAAAGCAAAAGCTTTTGCTCATACAGGCTGCTCTTTAGAAGAGTATGCTAAAGAGTGTCAGAAAAGGCTAGAAGAGCCTTCGATCTCTGTTGTATTTGAAGGACCGGGCAAGGAGGTAAAAGCCGAGCTTTTTGCTCTTTATGCGCTTCTTGTGGGTCTGGCCTCAAACATGAAAAATGCTTCTAAATTTGGCTCGTATCCCTGCCCTTTCATTAAAATCTATGAAATGGAGAAATCCTTAGGGTTTGAAATCATGGGAAATACGCTTCTAACACAGG
>JAGROF010000140.1 GCA_020440405.1 Chlamydiia bacterium | reverse complement strand
AAAATTCAGGTCCTGTTTTTTGATCAAAAGCTCCCGATATCGGTGCTGTTTCTCTATCATCTCCACTTGAATGGAAGTACGTATAGATTCCTTCTAAACCCCATCGATCAGGGAAAAGCGTGTAAGCTAGACTAAGCCGGAAGCCAGGGCAGAAATCTAATTCTGCTGACTCTAAATTCCCAATGGCACCTTGATCAGCTTGTCCCACAATAAAGGCGGGTTGTGCTCCTGAAATAACATAATCTAAAGCTCCCTCATAAGGTTTCCAGTAGATTAAGGATGCTGTAGCCTTCCACCAAGCTTTGTTATTATCTGGTCGATAATCCCAAATGCCTTGTTGAGTTTCTGTAGTAGGCGGCACCTTCTTTACGTCTCGAGGTATCGGACTATTTTGATTATAAACTTTAGCCGATAGAGAGGCCGCTAAACAAACAAAGATTAAAATCGAAAACTTAAACTTGTGATTCATACTAAGTACACTCCTGGCGTTATGAATTTCTTCTTATATTCAAAATATGTTTTTTTATTCCAGACTTTTTGGCATCTTTTTCTTTCCATTATTTTAGGAATCTCGCATCATGCGTCCAAGTTTTTTTAAGATTAAGGGAATGATGTTATGACACCTCTTCAGAGCCATACCATCCGTAGCTATGCCACTCCCTTCTTTCTTGTGATCGCAGCATATTTTGCAGGAAGACAGCGCTACATTCAATACTTTCCGGGGATCACAGAAAATGCTTTGTGGGGCATGGCTGGAGTGAGCAGCGCAGGAGGAGTTGGAAGTGGGATGCTTTTTTCAGACCCTAAAATGGACCAAAAAAGGCGCATTTGTATTGTGCTAAGCCTTGTTCTCAGTGGACTCGGTGCTCACTATGGCTCGAAAAAAGCGATTCCTTTGCAAACAGCGTTTCGATTTGTCGCTGTGCAGACGGCAGTTGTGATGGCAACGGAGGTCACGACTTCAAGAAGTGTGCAGGGGTGGATCGCTCGATCTAAAGAGCGGTTTTCTCGAAATCAGACAAAGAATCACTTTATCCGGACTTTTTTGACCCCAACTCTCCTTGTTGCTATGGCTTTCTTTACAACCACTCAACACCCCAAAAATCCCCTTTTGGGATTTGTTGGAATGAGCAGCGCAGGGGTGTTGGGAAGTGGCTTGCTTCTTCCCGAGAAGAAAGCGCAGCGGATGAGGCGCATAGGGGTCGCTGTAACGATGGCCCTCAGCTGTCTGGCTGTTTATAAAACTCTCCCCTTGAAAGCAATTTTGCGACTCACTGCTGCTGAAGCGGCAATTATCGTGGCAATCGAGACGATCACGTCAAGTGAATTACAAGACTGGATCATTCGGTCCAAAGAGGAATTTTCTCGAAATCTAACAGTGAATCACTTCATCCGGACGTTTGGGGTTCCTGTTTTGCTTGCAGGAACACACCGCTTTTTTCTCACGGGGCTGAGTAGCATTGGAATCGTTGGAGGGGGAATCCTCCTCCCAGGTGAAGAGGCCACACAAAAGCGGCGCATTGCGATTGCAATAAGTCTAGCGCTCAGCAGCCTGGCTGCCTACCATGCGTCGAAAAGAAACCTTAAAACAGCACTCCGCTTCTTAGTCACTCAAGGGGCCGTGGTTGCGGCAACGGAAGTTGTCACATCCAAAAGTCTACAAGATCGGATGATGCAGTTAAGGGAATGGGTGATTAAAGACCAAGATCGGACTCAAATAGCCCGTATGTTTCTCCCTCCTGCTCTTTTTGCTTTGGCGGCTTTGATTGCAAGTCCCAAAAAGCCTTCTTTACTCGGCCTTGCGGGATTGAGCAGCATTGGAGTAATTGGAGGGGGAATCCTCCTCCCAGGTGAAGAGGCCACACAAAAGCGGCGCATTGCGATTGCTGTGAGTCTAGCATTAAGCGCTCTAGCGGCTTACTATGGCTCTCAAAAGGCTCTTTCTTTGACAACAGCGACTCGATTCGCAGCAGTTGAAGGCGCTATTGTTGTTACAATCGAAGCTCTCACATTAGGAGGCCCCTCCTTCCCAGGCATTGATCTCAAATCTTCTTTTCACAAAGCCCGTCTTTCCATTTCAGCACCTGGAATGGTCGCCCCTCCACGCGTCTCGATCACCTTTTGTATCGATACAAGTGGAAGTATGACTGGGAAAAACCGCGCAGCTGATGTGAAAAAGGGAATGGCCGCTATCCTAGACGACGCTGCTATTCAAGCAGAAAACGGCGCGCAGGTCCGAATCGCCGTGGTGGGCTTTTCTGATACTGCAAGGATCATCTGCTCCCCCACGATTGTTGATCGAGAAAGCATTGCAAGGCTAAAGGAAACAATCGAAGCGTACCCTTCCGGAGGAGGAACGGATCTCAACAGAGGGTTAGAAGCTGCGGCTGCACAAGCCCAAGAAATGGCAGGCGAAGCATTCTCGCAAAACACTCTCATTTTATTAACAGACGGAGAGGTTGGAACCAACGTCAATAGAATCGACGGGATGTTAAAACCTCACCATATCCAACTCTTTGCAGTGGGAATTGGAGCCGATCACACAAAGGACGCCTTACAAGGTCTAACTGCCGAACAAGATGGGTTTAAGGGAACCTATATCGATACCACAACACCCGGTGTTACCATTGTTGGAACAATTGCTAACATTTATCAGCAAGTGATGGTTCCCTTCAGTCAAATGGAGCTGAGAACCTCTCAATTGGTAGGAGGACAGTGGTCTATCAATGGAGTCGTAAGCCAGCAAAAAGAGGGCTACTCCTATTGCAGCTTAGCAAAACTATCGGAAGAGCAGCGACAAAACCTGCCGATCGAGTTACGCAGCGATCAGTTTCACCGCTCCTTCAACTTATCTAAACTTGCCTTTCAGCTGGTCTTTAAAGACCCTGCTGGGAAAGAGGGGGTCGTCTCTATCCCCTGGAAAGCTAACAAGATCCTTGACCCTTCTATTTTGAATTAATACCATTTATCAAAAATAAGTTGGTGAATGTAGCTTGTTCTTTTCGGTCAAAATTTAGTTTTCGATTTCGCTAACCAACAAGTGGTTAGGCTCATCTCCAAACTCAATTTTTTCTCGAAAATCTCAGCGCTAATTCTACAACTTATTTTTGATAAATGGTCTAAGGAAGAAGAGAGGGGATATCTTTGAAGGTTTTTTTCAGAAAATCACAGCTTTCGACGAGCTCTTGCATGGGGTGGTCGTGGTTATACTGGGTATGCTGATAGTGGCGCATAGCGTCATAGATCGTTGTCAGATCTTTAACCATCCCACACTCCCCACTGATCCATCGAAGAATCCACGCCGCTCCCTCTTCTAGAGAAGAGACAAGGGCATCTCCTAAGCTCCGTACAAAGGGATGGACATATTCAGTGATGTGTGTCCCTAGCATTTCGACATTGGTTTTGCGATAGTGTGTCTCTTCAGGAGCTAAGATGATCACCGGTTTGGCATGAAATTTTGCCCACATCATTTCTGCACCCACCCCTAAACCCCTGCGGTGACGGGCATCGATAAAGACTAAGTCGGCAATAAGGACTTGCGTCATATCCCTTCCAAATACCGAAACCTCATCGGAAAGATCATCTGTCCGCAAAGCGGGATTCAAGCACAAAAGGGTATGGGGACGCAGTTTCTCTTGAAGGACTGCAAAATCTTGCTCTGTCCAGCGAGACTCGGCAATTTCATGTCCTTTTTGAATGGTTCCAGCAAAGTAGATTGAGAGCTTTTTCATCACGTAACCTCGTAGATATAGATTGGTGTGGCATCGACTTCAATGGTTTCTAATGGCTCCCATCCAGGAACCCCATGGGTATGGGAAACCACCTTTGTTCCTGGGCGTAGCTCCCGCTCAAACTTCTCTTTCAACCGTTCCATCCCTGCAGGAAAAAGATAACACACAATCAGGTTAGCCTCTCTTAGAGACTTTTCAAAGAAATCGTGGCGGAGGATTTTTGTATTCTTTGCATGATTGAGTACCGAAGAAAAAAAGTAAGGAATCGGAGAGTTTTCATACCCAATGACTGAGCATTGAGCATACTTTTTTGATAGGGGAAATAAAAGATTTCCCCAACCTGATCCTAACTCGATCACTGTTCCCTTTTCTAGCTCAGGAAGGTTTTCAAGAAGAGCGCGGCGCACCCGATGGGACGTTGGCATCGGTGAAATCCCATTCCTCCAAGTAAAGAGAAGCAAGAGAAAAAGAATGACAAAGAGCGTTCCGAGCGTTGCAAAGAAGTACAGCATCTCATTCCAAAATTTTTTCTTCTATGATGCCTCTAAGTGAAGTGCACTGTCAAGCTTTTAACCCCGGAGTGCCACTAATTTTGCTGCAGAGGCAAAACTAGTGGCACTCCGGGGTTTAACCAGTGGTTCCAGAGGATTCCTAAGCCCATTCCTAAGATCCCTCCAGCTGTGAGATCAACGACATCGTGTTTTTTTGGAAGATACCGCCCCAGCCCAATTGTGAGGGTTCCCATGAGAACTAAAATAGCCATCACAGAAGGAAAACCGTCGCGGTGACACGAGCGCGCTAGACATTGCGCTCCAATCATGAAATGGCCTGACGGAAACGACTCAAAGTCGCTCCCATCGGGACGCTTTTTCTTGGCTAACTTCTTAATAAGCTTGCAGCTATACCGCTGCACTCCGATGAGCACGAGAATTTTTAGAGCTTTTTCTCCAGCCTTATCATACTTTCCTTGCTGGACATCAGGCGCCACATCTTGCACTCCCACAACCGTAGGAAGCACAAATTGCAAAAGATCTCCCGATGTCTGAAAAATTTTTGTGATTGTCACGAGGAGAGGATATCATATCAAGAGATTTTTAAGGAAGGGGGAGCCCCTTTGAGGGCGTCGAATTGCTTGGCAAGGTTGAGGACCTCTTCTTCTGAGCACCGTCCACTTTGGATTTGAATTTTAATTTTTTCCCGCTCCTCCATCCAGTGGTGTTGGAGCATTTTAGTGGCGGTTTCGGTGACCCCTTCTTCGGCTCTTTCGGGGTTGACCTTTTTCTGAACGATTTCAGAAAAGAGGAGCTGCTCTTCAGGATTCTCGAGATTGCTGGCCAGACCTAGAAGGTCCGTGGAGGGATTTTCCATATAACGGGAAAAGAGGCGACGGCAAATCGCAACGGTAAAATGCTCGGGACGGATGTTGTCTCTAACGATGGTGAGGAGTTTTTCCTGGGAATTTCCAAGGAGAATCAGCCAGCGGAGGAGATCGGTTTCGATCACCCGGTTAGGATTCACGTCCACTTCCGAAACACTTCCTTCCCGTTTAATGAAGGTGGAGCGACGCATTTCTTCTTGCCCCACGCCAACGAGTTTTTCGGGAACATGGGTGAGGCGGGCAAGTTTTCGGAGGGACTCATGGACCATAAGAGGATGATCCCAACCACGTATTCTTGCGGCAATGGTTTGGATGAGATGATTTTTTTCTGAGGGAGAGGAGAGATCGCTGTCTTTGGAAAAATACCGGATGAGAAAGGAGAGATAATCTTCTGCTTTTTCAAGGAGCTCGATAAATGCTAGAGGCCCTTGCTCCTTGAGAAGGGTATCGGGATCCATTCCTGCTGGCATGGAAATGGTATAAACTTCTACCCCTTCTTTTTGGAAGAGGTTTCCAATCTTGGATGCAGCAGTTTTTCCCGCTTCATCTCCGTCTAAAGCGAGATACACTTTGGTGATGCCCAGGTTGAGGAGTTCCTTGACGTGCTCCTCTGTAAAGGCAGTTCCCTGCCCTGCCACTGTGATATTGAATCCCTCTTGTATCAGGCGCAAAGCATCGATTTGTCCTTCAACAACAATGGCACGCCTTTCTTTAGCAATGCGCCGCCTTGAGAAACTCAATCCATAGAGGGTGCTCGACTTTTTAAAGAGGGGGGTCTCAGGTGTGTTGATGTACTTGGGCCCAAAGGTCTCTTCGGAAATTTTTCGCGCAGAAAATCCAATCACTCCCCCTGAAACATCGAGAATGGGAAACATGATCCGATGGGTGAAAAAGGCTTTCTTTTTTCCATCGGGAAGGACTTTAATCAGTCCTGCTGTTTCTAGGAGCGCTGCGGAATAGCGACGGCTTTGCATAAACTTTCCAAAAAGGGCTCCACGCCGCGGAGCAAATCCGATTTTAAAGAGGCGGATGAAGTCAAGATCAAGTCCTCGATCGTAAAGGTATTTTAGGGCCAAGTGCCCTTCGTCACTATGAAGGAGATAGGTATGATAAAAATCTGCAGCCTTTAAAAGGACATCTTTAAGGTCTTTTTTACTTGGTCCATCATGTTTCTTTTCGTACTCGACTTCTTCTAAGGGAACCTGAAAACGCTCAGCAAGGGTCTCGACGGCTTCGACAAAGCTCATTTTCATGTATCCCATTAAAAACGCAATGGCATCTCCATGCGCCCCACACCCAAAGCAGTGATAATGAGATTCCCCTTTTTGAATCATAAAGGAGGGCGTTTTTTCCTCATGAAATGGACACACCCCTTTATAGCTTCTTCCGACAGATTTTAGATTCACATAGGAAGAAACAACTTCGATAAGATCAATTTTTTCTCTGAGAAGTTCTAGGCTTTTCTTTGAATAAATACCCATGTCGACTTTTTTTCACTGACGCTATACACTATAAATCTTAAGAGGAAATGATGAATAAAGCAAACTTCAAAAAAAAGGTCTATCGAAAACTCGATGCGTCCCCTTTATCAGAGACGTTTTCCTTTTCTCAACCCTCTCCCTCTGAGAATCCCAAGAAAATCATTCCCTCAATGGCGAACAAAGGGCTCCGTGAAAAATTTAAAAAGACCTTTTTGCCTCTTTTAATCGAAATTTTTGAGCTTAGACAATCGATAGAAAACTACAAAACCGAACTGCAAACCACGCAAACCTTTGGGGCAGAAACCCCTTCAAAATCGCCACAAGAAATCTTATCTCGCTTAGAGCAACTGCAGCGAGATATTGAAGAGTCGCAGCGGTGGTGTGATGGAGTCATTCTGCAAATCGCCAAAGGGATCGATGAAGCCAAGGAGGCGCTTGATAAAAAAGAAGAGGGACTTCTTAAACGTCTGTTAAGGAGAATCACCAAGTGAACACAACGACAAAATCTTCCCCGATGATGGTTCAATGGAATGCCTGCAAGCAAAAAGCTAAAGAAGCTCTTCTCCTGTTTCGTCTTGGAGACTTTTATGAAGCGTTTTATGACGATGCAAAACGTCTTTCCGACGCGGTAGATGTGACGTTGACGCAGAGGCAAGGGGTGCCAATGAGTGGCGTTCCTGCTCAATCGGTTGAAGGATACATTGAAAAGCTTGTGGAAAAAGGCTTTTTAGTTGCAATAGCCGAGCAGGTAGAAGATGCAAAAGCGGTCAAAGGATTGGTACGCCGCGAGGTCGTGCGCGTTGTCTCTCCGGGAACCCTTTTGAGTTCTCTTCCAGAAAAAGATAACAACTTCTTCGGCTGTCTATGCCACCTCAACAAAACCTATGCGCTGGCCCTTTTAGATCTTTCGACAGGAGAATTGCGTGTCAGTGAAGCAAGCGCATTGCGGGAGCTCGAAGATGAGCTCACTCGAAGAGGTCCCTCGGAAATCCTCCTTTCAGAGCGCGATGCCCCAACCTTTTCCCCCCTTCTTAAACCTTTTCCCCTGCGAATCACAACAAAGGAAACCTGGCATTTTGACTCTCAAGCCGCTTTTCAAACCTTAGTGCGTCACTTCAAGGTCCACTCTCTCGATGGGTTTGGCTTGCAGGGAATGCTTGCTGCCACTACGGCAGCGGGAACCCTTCTCAGCCATGTTCAAGATGAGCTCAATCTTTCCACCTCCCACATTCAATCGATCCAGCGAGACGAACTTTCCTCTTATATGGCGATTGATCAAGCCACGCAACGGAACTTAGAACTCACGACATCCCTCCATCAACGGGGGAAAAATTTTACACTCCTTAAACTGCTCGATCAGACGCAAACCCCCATGGGCGCCCGCCTCTTTAAAACCTGGCTGACCCACCCCCTCCTTTCTGTAGACCGGATCCGGAAACGGCAAGAAGGGGTGGAAGAGCTGATGCACCATTTATCTCTGCAAGAATCTCTCCGCCCAATCCGTGATCTCGAACGTCTGATGATGCGGGTTTCCAGTGGAAGTGCCTCGCCACGTGATGTCATGGGACTCAAGGTTTCCTTAGACGCTCTCCCTGCAATCGACCAAGCCCTTCAAACCCTTAACTCTCCCCTCTTCCGCTCCTTAAAACTTCCCGATCTCTCTTCTATCACTACACGCATTGCAAATGCCCTTGTCGATGCCCCCCCGGCAAAGCTCGGGGAGGGCAAAGTTATTCGTCCCGGAGTCAATGCAGACCTTGATGAACTCCGCTCCCTGAAAAATAACAGCCAAGCGTGGATTGCAAAATATCAAGCAGAACTCAAAGAAATGACAGGGATCAAAACGCTTAAAATCATCTTTAGCAAAGCCTTTGGATATTGCATTGAAGTGAGCCGCGGACAAGCAGGCCAAATGCCCCTTTCTTTTCAGCGGCGCCAAACCCTTGTGAACAACGAGCGTTTTATCTCTCCAGAGCTCAAAGCCTATGAAGAAAAAATCCTCACAGCTGAAGAAAAAATCCAAGGAATCGAAAGCCACCTCTACCATGAGCTTCGCAAAAGTATCGCCTCTGAAATCGACGGTGTCCTCGCCGCTTCACGTGCGATTGCAACTCTCGATGTTCTTCTCTCTTTAGCCACGGTTGCTACGACTCATCACTTCACCAAACCTTTGATCGATGACGGCAATCAACTCGACATTGAAGTGGGGCGTCACCCTGTGATCGAAGCCTCTCTTTTAGACGAGTCTTTTATCCCCAATGACACGCACTTGGATGCCAAGCGGCAACTGCTCTTGATCACCGGCCCAAATATGGCAGGAAAATCGACCTACATCCGGCAAGTCGCATTGATCACAATCATGGCGCAAATGGGATCTTTTGTCCCAGCAAAACGGGCTCAGATCGGCATCGTCGATAAAGTCTTTAGCCGGATTGGGGCCAGTGACGACCTGTCTCGTGGACAGTCGACGTTCATGATTGAAATGACAGAAACAGCGAATATTTTGCATCATGCCACCCCCCGCTCTCTCGTCATTTTAGACGAAATCGGCCGAGGAACCAGCACTTTTGATGGAATCTCCATTGCTTGGGCCGTTGCAGAGCACCTTCTAAAAGTGGGGTGCAAAACCCTTTTTGCCACCCACTATTGGGAACTCACTGAACTTGCCGATGATCACCAAGGCGTGTCCAACGTTCACGTTGCCGTCCAAGAAGCTGCCGATCAGATTGTCTTTTTACGGAAAATTGTAGAAGGGAGTACCGACAAAAGTTATGGCATCCATGTTGCCCGCTTAGCAGGACTTCCCCCCAGTGTCTTAAAACGGGCCCACGAAGTTCTCCACCGGCTCGAAGCGAAAGAGCTCCATACGCCCCCTCCTCCTCAAGAGCAGCTTTCTTTCTTTTCTCCAACCGACCACCTCCTCCAAGAGCTCCGCACTTTAGACCTCAATCAAACCACTCCCCTTAAAGCCTTGCAGAAAATCCAAGAATGGAAAAACAACCTAGCATGAGAAATTCACTTAAGAAATGCTTAGATACCTGCAAGCTTAAATATTTTTTAACCACTGATAGCACAGAGGACACAGAGATAAATAAAAAAAAAAAATATCTCTGTGTCCTCTGTGG